>JAICEV010000076.1 GCA_025923975.1 Propionibacteriaceae bacterium | reverse complement strand
GGTAATCGCGCGCCCGCCGTGCTGAGGAGAAGAGAGCAGAGGTGCTTTTCCTCTGCGAGCGACGACGAAGTAGGCGGATCCATGCGCGCGATGCGCGAGCAGCTGCTCAGATTGCACGCATTAGTGTCGAATGAACCTGGGTAGCTGAAAGGGGAACCGGCCGTGACGATCTCTGAGATGATCACGCTCCGTGCAGGAGAAGGCTGGACGGTGGAACGCGCGGTGGCGGCCGTTTCGGCCAGCCTCAAGAATGTACAGCGGCTCGGAGTCGCGTTCTCCGGTGGCGTCGACTCCTCGCTCTTACTTGCCTTAGCGGCCCGGGCCATCGGCGCCGACAAGGTCGTCGCCCTGCTGGGGGTATCCCCCAGCCTCGCGGCCGAGGAGCGGAGCGCTGCTCACGCCGTCGCAGGCCAGATCGGCGTACGGCTGATCGAGGTCAGCACATACGAGGGTGATCGCCCGGAGTATCAGGCGAATGGTCCTGATCGGTGCTTCTACTGCAAGGACGAACTTTTCAGCCGCATCGAGGACGGGATCGCTGACCGTTACGGGCTGGACGCCATCGCGTACGGAGAAAACGCCGACGATGCTCGGCGATCGGACCGACCAGGTGCCCGGGCCGCCACGAGCCACAATGTCCTCCGGCCACTCGCCGATGCCGGCATGACCAAGCTCGCAGTCCGTACGCTGGCACACGATTTAGGCCTGCAGGTGGCTGACAAGCCTGCCGCGCCTTGCCTGGCGTCGCGGATTCCGCACCACCATGTGGTTACGCCGGCAAAGCTCAGCCAGATCGAACGCGCCGAGTCGGCGCTGCGGCAGCTCGGATTCGCTGAGCTGAGAGTTCGCCACCACGATGACATCGCACGGATCGAGCTGCCTCCCCGAGATCTCATCCGAGTGGTGAGCGATCCGCTTCGCACGGAGGTACTGGACGCGGTGCGAAGCGCGGGCTTCCGATTTGTCGCGGTCGATCTTGCCGGAATTCAGTCCGGCGCCTTCACTCTGCCGCTCCTCAATTCCGATCATGGCTGAATCAGCGCGCGGGGCATCACTCGAGACGTTCGCCGACCTGGATCACAACCGGACCAAGCGACGCGGCTATCCAGAGGCGATCTACTGCGCAGGAAAGACACCCGAACAGGTCGCCATGATCGCTGCCGCTGTTCGTGATCAACCTCACGTGACGTTGTTCACTCGGGCGAGCAAGCAGCATGCGGCCGCCATCCTGTCGGAACTTCCTGGCGCTTTTCATGATCAAGAGGCCGGCCTGCTGGCCTGGCCAGCCGATCCGTCGGCCCCGAGCGGCGGGCTCGTTGCGGTGCTCGCGGCCGGTACCTCGGATCTGCCGATGGCAAAGGAGGCGCAGCTGACGGCCCGTTATCTTGGACGATCCACCGAGCTAGTTGTTGACGTAGGGGTCGCGGGCCTGCATCGGGTCCTGACCCGTCTGGATTTGCTGCGACGGGCGCGGGTGGTGATCGTCGCTGCCGGGATGGATGGCGCTCTGCCCAGCGTGGTGGCAGGGCTGATCGAGGCACCTGTGGTCGCATTGCCGACGTCAGTGGGATACGGCGCCGCCTTTGAGGGACTAGCGGCGCTGTTAGCGATGCTCAACGCCTGTGCGCCTGGCGTGGCGGTAGTGAATATCGACAACGGCTATGGCGCCGGTCACCTGGCGGCGCAAATCGCGGCGCCATGAGCGGCCGACTCCATGCCTGGATCGATGCTTCCGCTGGGGTTGCGGGCAACATGCTGTTGGGTGCGTTGATCGATGCCGGTGCGGATCGGACGGTGATACAGCAGGCGGTCGACGAGGTGCTCTCGGGTTCGGTGAGGCTCACCTCAACACCAGTCACTCGCGCCGGGCAGCATGCGAACCAGCTCTCGGTGCAGGTGATCGCCCAAGATGTGCCGGCACGGCCGTGGCGAACCGTCCGCGATCTCATTGCCGCCGCCGACCTCCCAGCATCGACCCGCGATCGGGCGCTAGCGACCTTTGGCCGATTAGCCGATGTTGAGGGACGAATCCATCACGTGGCACCAGACGAAGTCCACTTCCACGAGGTCGGCGCACTCGACTCGATTGCGGACATCGTTGGAGTCTCAGCCGCCCTGCACTCGCTCGAGATCGACAGCATCAGCGCAAGTGCCATAGCCGTCGGGTCCGGCCGAACCCGAGGCGCCCACGGTGATATGGGCGTCCCGGTGCCGGCCGTCGTCGAGCTCGCCGAAGGCTGGAGGATCTTCGCCGGCGGCTCGGGCGAACTCACGACTCCAACCGGAATGGCACTGGTCGCTACGCTCGCTGAGCGGTGCGAAGACCTGCCGATGCTCACCCTGCAGGCTTCCGGCGCAGGCGCAGGCGACCGCGATACTCCCGGTCGCCCCAACCTGACTCGGGTACTCATCGGTGAACGAGTCACGCGGCCAGAAGACGATCTCTCTGAGGCGACAGTGCTGATCGAGGCCAACGTCGATGATCTTGACCCTCGGCTCTGGCCTGGCGTGCTCACCAGCCTGATGAGAGCCGGAGCCGCCGACGCCTGGCTGATACCGATCCTCATGAAGAAGGGTCGGCCGGCGCATACGGTCGCCGTTATGGCGAGGGCCGACCAGGCAGCCGATCTTCGCCACCTGATGTTGGCCCTAACGAGCACCATCGGTGTCCGGGAAACCACCGTGCGCAAGACTGCGCTGCCACGGGGCTGGGTCGATTTGATCGTCGCCGACAGCCGCCTGTCGATGAAGGTCGCGCACCGTGGCGGCAGGATCTGGCAGGTGACGCCTGAGTTCGATGATCTTGAACGGGCCTCGATTGAGCTGGGCGTCTCCCCTCTCACCCTGCTCGAGCAGACCATGGCAGCCGCGGCCGTCGCGGGTCTGGTCACTGGGGCTCCGGTACCGAATGGGCTGCGCACTACTCGCAGTTGAACGGTCAGGCGTACGTCTTCCAGCACAGCTGTCAAGAACGCCACACCACGGCCGCCTCGAACATAGGTCTCCCCACAGCCGTCGAAGCATGCTCCGCTTCGCCGAGCTCGGGCAGCCGCCAGCGGTGTCGAGTAGATTTGCTGGTCAAGCCCGAAACGCCAGCAACTTGCGATAGAAACGCCAAACGCGTCCGACGCCCGCGCCAGAGAGGAAGTCGATGACCGAGCCTACGTCGTCCGCCGCCGCCCCGGCGCCGCTCACCCCGCCCGAGGGGGCCCCACTGACTCTGACCGCGCCGGCTGCTCCGCCGCCGGTCGTGGCCACTGAGGCTCCTGCTATGGCTCCGCAGGTGGATCCTGCCACCATCCCGCAGCTCGACACCAAGGTGGACAGTTTCTTGAGCGCTTTGATGACCGCTCAGACACGTTCACCTGAGTTCGCCCAGCAGGCCGCCAATGTTCGTGCGATGGGAGACGCCGACATTCGTCGAGCTGCCGAGACCTCGAACCGCCTGCTGCAGACTCCGGTACGAGCGCTCAAGGAGGGCGGAATCGCCGAAGGGTCCAAGGTCGGCAACACCCTGCTCGAGCTTCGGCGCACAGTAGAGGACCTGGATCCCAGCCGTGCGACTGGAGTACGGAAATTCCTCGGAGTAATCCCGTTCGGCGACAAGGTCACCGACTACTTCCGGCGCTACGAGTCCGCCCAAGGCCACTTGAACGGGATCCTGCATGCGCTACGCAATGGCCAGGACGAGCTGACCAAGGACAACGTCGCCCTGAACCTTGAGAAGCAGAACCTCTGGGGAACCATGGGGCGCCTGAACGCTTACATCTACGTCGCCGAGCGGCTCGACTCACGGCTCGCCGCAACCATCGCACAGCTGGAGATCTCCGACCCCGAGCGTGCGAAGGCGCTGAGCCAGGACGTATTGTTCTACGTCCGTCAGAAGCACCAGGATCTACTGACCCAGCTCGCGGTTTCCATCCAGAGCTATCTGGCCATCGACATCATCATCAAGAACAACATCGAGTTGATCAAAGGTGTCGACCGGGCTTCCACCACCACAATCTCTGCCCTCCGCACGGCGGTGATCGTGGCACAGGCGCTTGGAAATCAGAGATTGGTTCTCGATCAGATCACGGCCTTGAACACCACGACGTCGGACCTGATCCAGCGCACCTCGGAGATGATGCGGGACAACTCCGCACAAATCCAGCAGCAGGCGGCTTCCGCGACGATCGGACTCCCTCAGCTGCAAGCCGCGTTCCAGAACATCTACGCCACAATGGATTCCATCGACAACTTCAAGCTTCAAGCGCTAGACACCATGGCAGCCACCATCGGCACTTTAGAGACCGAAGTCGTCAAGTCTCGCGAGTACCTCGATCGGGTGCGTCGGCAAGATCACCAGTTGGCCTCAGGCGCACTAGACCTCGAGGGTGGCGCCACCCCCGGTGGACTGCGCTAGTCCGAATCCAGCTCTCGACCATCGTCTGCATCTCATGGGGTTCAAGGACTGGATCGCAGCCATTACCGGACGGCGTCCGCAGCCAACCCCACCGCCGCCACCAGCACCTGCCGCTCCGACGGAGCCCGACATCATGCGTGCACTGGATCAGGTAGAGCACATGGTCGATGGTGGCGCGGTGCCGGCCCCGGTTCAGTCCAGAGTCCGCGGTGTTGCCCAGACCGTGCGCGAAACCATGCCCCGACTCCGCAACCTCGGACTCGGCAGCCCTGATGCTTACTCGGTCATGGCAACGGCCACCGACTACCTGCCGGAAGCGATCGGCGCGTACACCCGACTGCCACGCCAGTGGGCCGACTCGCGGCCCATTGAAAATGGCAAGACCTCGCTGATGCTGCTGATCGATCAGCTGGATCTGCTAAGCGCCACGATGGACAAGATCTTTGATGCGGTGGTGAGGGTCGACGCCGACGCACTGATCGTGCATGGCCGTTTTCTGCAGGAGAAGTTCGGCCATGCCTCCACGGGAGGTGCGTTGAACATCGGCGACCAGCCGGCACCGGAGGCACCGCGCAGCACCTTGGACCTGCCATGACAGAGCCGCCGACCCGTACCCTTGCTGCGGCCTTGGACGATCTCAGCAGCGCAGCCGTCGCAGCCGGCCTGGAGCGCAAGGCGGCAGTCGGGGAGGGCGAGGCGCTGGCCGCCGCTGTCGCCGAGTCGGCGGAGCAGGCTTATCGGGACTGGTGTGAGCAGACCGGTCATCCCGACCCGCAGGCCTTCTTCGATGCGGCACACCGTGGCCGACGGTGGCGCGCGGCCCCCACGGCGCTGCTCGGGCAACTGGTATTGAACGGATCGCCGAAGGCGACCAGCTACGCCGAGGCCATGGCCGAAGTCTGTCGCGCGGCGGAGACGTTGGGGGTGCCAAATCCGAGGACTGCTGGCAACGCGGCTGTGGCGGCAGCGGCTCAGGTAGGGGCTCTGAGCGCACCCAGAGTACGAGCAACGAGCCAGCCGGAAGTCTTGGACATGCTTCGTGCCCTCGACGAGAGCTTGCTCGATCTGAGCTCATTGGATCTGCCGGGCGGCTTACCTATGCGCCCTGAGCACCCCAACCTGCCCCCTGAGCTTGTCGAAGGACGACCGCCTGGCGCTTCGACAGACTCTGCCCGCAGAACTGAAGGCTCAGCGCAGACAACCGAAAGCTCAGAGCACGCCGCCAAGACCTCAAAGCCTGAACCCGAGCCCAAGACACTTACCGAACTGCTGGCCGAGCTCGATACCCTCATCGGACTCATCGATGTCAAAGCCGAGATCCACCGGCAAGTGGCGGTGCTACGAGTCGAGGCCTTGCGGAGCAAGGCTGGCTTGAAGTCGCCGACAATCACGCGGCACCTCGTATTCGTTGGCAATCCAGGCACCGGCAAGACAACAGTGGCTCGGCTGGTCGGCGGTATCTATCGAGCGCTCGGACTGCTATCAAAGGGCCAGTTGGTGGAGGTTGACCGCTCAGAGCTGGTCGCCGGCTATCTCGGGCAAACGGCAATGAAGACCGCCGAGGTGGTGGCCTCCGCAGCTGGTGGAGTCCTTTTCATCGACGAGGCGTACAGCCTGGCCGGCGACCAGTACGGCCAGGAATCGGTCGACACCCTTGTCAAAGAGATGGAGGACCGTCGCGATGACCTGGTGTTGATCGTTGCCGGATATCCCGATCCGATGGCGATCTTCATCGCACAAAACCCAGGTCTAGCGAGCCGCTTTCGTACCACGATCGAGTTCGCCGACTATACCGACGAGGAGCTGGTACGCATCCTCAGGCAGATGGCTAAAGCAGCCGACTACGACCTTGATGACGCCTGCGTGGAACGCTTCACCGCAATCCTTGCCGTGACATCGCGCGGTCCCCTGTTCGGAAACGGGCGATTTGCACGCAATATGTTGGAGGCGGCGATTGGCAGGCACGCCTGGCGGCTTCGCGAGGTGGCCGAGCCCACCGTCGAACAGCTGCGAAGGCTGCTCCCTGAAGACTTCGACGAGACGGCCGGAGAAGAGGAGTCGTCACTTATCATCCCAGAGCGTCAGACCAGCTCTTCACCCTCAGATGAGGGGAACGCGGAGCAGACAGCCGAGGATCGTCCCAAGACCCAAGGAGCCCAACAGTGAGCCAGGCTAGTCATCACGGGGGTGCAACCGGGGTCGCCGCGCCGCCGATCGCCGCCGCACCATCGGCAACCGCGCCGCCGATCACGCCTCCCGCTACGACGCCCGCCCGGCCGATTCCGGCTAAGCCGAGTCCTGCGAGCTCAGCCCAGGCGGCCAAGGCCCGGAGTACGCCGCAGAGGCTGCGACTGCTCAGTCTGAGTGTCGTGGTCGTCGGCGTGGTCGTCGCTCTGCTGGGCGCTCTGACCTTCTCCTATCTGGCCTTCTCGCTTAGCCGCGCCCAGGCCGATACCGCGCAACTCATCCGGGTTCAGAAAATCCAGTCCAACCTCCTGACAGCCGATGCGACCGCCACCAACGCATTCCTGGTCGGTGGCCTGGAACCTCCTGCCCAACGTGAGGTGTACGACCAGGCGCTGAGCGGCATCAGCTTGCTCATCGTCGAAGCTGCAGAGGCACAACCTGCCGACGCCGCAGCCTTGGCGGCACTCAATCAGCAGGTCACCAGCTACGCAGCCACTATTGAGCAGGCGCGCGCAAACAACCGCCAAGGCCTGCCAGTCGGTGCCCAGTACCTCCGCAACGCCAGCGCCGAGTTGCGGAGCACCGCACTGCCCATCCTGGACAACCTCGTCAGCGCAAATGCCGGGCGCGCGACTGACCAGATGGACGTACGGGCGGGCTACCTCTTACCCGCCATCTCGTTACTTGCTCTAGCCGGCGTGATCATCGGTCAGGTATGGCTGGCTCGCAGGTTCAGGCGGAGGATCAACGTCGGGATGCTGGTGAGTGCAGTCCTGCTGCTCGTCATCACAGCTGGCGGCTTCATTGCCGTCCAACAGTTGAGCAGCTCGCTCAGTTCGATCTCCAATGGCAGTTACGCCGCGGTCAATGCCGCGGCGGACGCCCGAATCGATGCCAACAATGCGAAGTCCAATGAGAGCCTGACACTGATCGCACGAGGATCCGGTCAGGCTTTCGAGGATGCGTGGAAATCTTCTGCTGACTCGGTTACCAGCAATCTCGGTCGCCTCAGCGAGAGGCCGGAGCTGACGACTCAATGGCAGGCCTATACCGATGTCCACAACGAGATCAGAGAGCTCGACGACGATGGCCGGTGGGACAGGGCGGTCGCCAAGGCGACGGGCTCGGGGCGAGAGTCATCCAACACTGTCTTCAATACGTTCGACCAGAATCTGGCTAGTTACCTCGACGAGCAAAGCCAGAATGCATCTAGTTCCCTGGCAAACGAACAGCCGGCCATGGTTGTCGGCGCTATCCTCGTCCTCCTTGGCGGATTGGCCGCCGCGCTCCTGGGACGTTGGGGCGTTGCCGCGCGGCTGAAGGAATACCGATGACATCCCGATGGCGTAAGCCGATCCTGGCCGTGGCAAGCTTCGCCTCAGTCACTGCCCTTTCCGCATGCACGTCGTTCAGCTATACCCCGACACCGCTGCCGCCGGAGGCCTCAGCACCCCAGCCAACTAGCAGTGCCTCGACATCGAAGCCCAGCAAATGCGCCAATCCGCTCGCCTCCTATGAGCCCACCGGCCTGCTGCCGACGCCGGCGACGCTGCCCAACGGATCCACCATGGCCAAGATCCAAAAGCGCGGCCGGCTGGTTGCTGGAGTCTCTGCAGACACTTACTTGCTGGGATCGCGAAACCCGTTCACCGGAGAGATCGAGGGTTTCGACATCGATATGGTCAGGGAAGTTGCCGAAGCGATCTTCGGCAACGAGAACCGCTATCAGTTGAAGGTGATCACCGCGGCGCAGCGCATTCCTGCGCTCGAGAAGGGCGATGTCGACATCGTCGCCCGCAACATGACGATCAACTGTGATCGCTGGAAGCAGATTGCCTTCTCAACCGAGTATTACCGGTCTGGCCAAAAGATTTTGGTCCGCGAGGGGTCGAAAGCAAACTCCCTCAATGATCTTGAGGGACAAAAAGTGTGTGCGCCACGAGGCACCTCCAGCATGGACAACCTGATCAAGGAAGCCCCCAAGGCCATTGCAGTCCCTGCAGACAACCACACGGGCTGCCTGGCCCTCTTCCAGCAGGGTCAGGTGGCGGCTATCACGGGCGACGACACCGTGCTCGCAGGCCTGGCTGCGCAGGACCCGTATGCGGTAGTCCCTAAGCAGAAGGCGTTCACCGATGAGCCGTATGGCCTGGGGTTCAACGAACGGGATGTGGACTTTGTCCGCTTCGTCAATGCTCGGCTGGACGAGATGCGTGCCAGTGGTGAGTGGACCAGGATCTACAACCGGTGGCTCAGAGACGCTCTCGGACCCGCGCCTGACCCGCCCAGAGCTGTCTACGGCAGGACGTGATGAGCGTGGTCGCGCCTGCCCGACAAGTGACCGCGCCGGTCGCGCCGGGTCGAATGGGCCAGGCCCTCGACGCACGAGCGGCTCAGGTCTACATAGCTGAGCTCAGCAGCTGGCGGGATGGGCGACGCGCCGAGTTGGACGAACTTGACAATGCTGCGCTGCAAGCAGCCACCGGCTCCGCCGCCACCGGCGACATCTTGTTGTCGATGGCCTTGTGGAAGGCGGTTTCGGATCGCTACGAGCTGCTGCTCGCCACCTGGAACTCCGGGCGAGTAGCAGCCACCGAGCTGATGCGCATGTCGACTCTGATCTGGGGCCGGCTGGATGCCGACACCGCGTCAGGGCTCTCGGTCTCGCTGCCTGAGGCGTGCCGGCTGTCCGACGCGCTGCTGTCGCAGCTTCGTGTCAAGCTTGGCCTCGATCCGTCGGGCGCGGAGATCACCGAACGTATCCGACAGCTGCGTGCCCAGATGGAACGGATCCGGGAGCAGGTCGACCTGGAGCCGGCCGGTGCTGCACAGCAGCAAGCTGCAATCGAGCAGTCCCGACTGGCGCGCAGACTGAAAGAACTTGCCGAAAAGGCCAGCCGCGGCGGCGATGTCGCGGGCGCGCTCGGACCTCTAGAAATTGATGCGGCCACTTTTGAGCGTGATCTGATCGTCAATGGGGCCCGCCGACGCGATGCGGCTGCGCTGGTGCAACGAGCCCGGGAACAACGCGCCGACTTGGAGGCTCGGGAGGCGGCTCTGCACAGCATCGTCGAAGAGTGCGTACGTGTCGTCGATGTAGCGCCGCGGTACGCAGTGCCCGATACTGCCGCGCTCGGTCCGGTGCCGAATACACGTGACGAGCTCGAGAACTACCTGCGTCGGCTTGACCAGGTATCCAGGGCGATGACAGTCGCCCAGGCTGCCTATGCGAAGGTGCTGCACGATCACGAGGAGCTCGCCAGCCGCCTCGAGGCATACCACGCCAAGGCAATGGCGACCGGCGTTGCGAATGTCCCAGATGTCGCCCAGGCTTATCAGCTTGCCCGTAGAGCACTAGATCAGCGACCCAGCCGGATGACGCTTGCCGAACAGCTCGTGGCCGTCTACCAGACGTATCTGCAAACCACCCCAGCGCCGCGTACGGTGCATCAAGCCACCTCGTCGGAGAGCAAATGAAGAGGGCGTTTGAATGACACGATGCACACAGCCGGGTTGTCCCGGCACCATCGTCGATGGCTACTGCGACGTCTGCGGCAGCCCTGGGCCCGTCGGCGCTTCGCCCGCAGCTCAGAGTGCAGCCAGCGCACCGGATGCGCCAACGCCCGACTCCTCAGGTGGGCGCTGTACCCAACCCGGTTGTCCCGGCACCATTGTCGACGGCTACTGCGACGTCTGCGGCAGTCCTGCGGTTGCAACCAGCGAGCCCGCCGCCGATGATCAGTCGCCGATGTCGGCCGGCGGTGAAGTCTCGGCGGTCACTGGAGGCTCCAGCGCACTGAAGTCGACAGCTCTCGGCTCGCAGCGGGCCTCGGGCAATGGCTCCCAGATCACCAGACGAGTGCGCTCGGGTTCCCAGCGACTCCGGTCGGCCCGGCTCGGCGCCGGGCTCACCCGGGTTCCGCCAGCGCCTGTGATCGACGCGGCCCAGGCGATCATGAAGAACCCACAGGTGCCGGAGGAGAAACGTTACTGCCCCAACTGCGGGGCGCCGGTCGGTCGGTCACGAGATGGACAACCTGGGCGGAGTGAAGGCTTCTGCCCGAAGTGCGGCAACCCATTCTCGTTCACGCCAAAGCTGCAGCCGGGCGATCTTGTGGCGAACCAGTACGAGGTTGCCGGCTGCCTGGCGCACGGCGGCCTCGGCTGGATCTACCTCGCGAAAGATCGCAATGTGTCGGATCGCTGGGTGGTTCTGAAAGGGCTACTCAATACCGGCGACAAAGACGCATTGGCCGTGGCGATCGTGGAGAAGCAGTTCCTCGCTCAGGTTGAACACCCATTGATCGTTGAGATCTACAACTTCGTCACCTACGAAGATGCCGGCTACATCGTGATGGAATATGTCGGCGGAGTCTCACTCAAGCAGATCTTGAAAGACCGGATGCGTGCCAACAACGGAAACTTCGATCCGCTGCCGGTTGATCAAGCACTTGCCTATATCTTGGAGATTCTCCCCGCCTTTAGCTACCTGCATGATCTTGGCCTGATCTACTGCGATTTCAAGCCAGACAACCTGATTCAGGTTGGCGACGCGGTCAAGCTTATCGATCTTGGTGGGGTGCGGCGCGCCGATGATCACGAATCGGCCATTTACGGCACTATCGGCTACCAGGCGCCCGAGGTGGCACAGGTCGGACCGACTGTTGCATC
>JAICEV010000075.1 GCA_025923975.1 Propionibacteriaceae bacterium | reverse complement strand
GGCGACGGCCCCGTGGAGCGTCCGGGAGAAGTGCGCAGCCATCACTACTTTGTTTTCTTTGTTTTCGTTGATCCCTTGCTGGGGGGAGCTGTGATTTCGAGGAACGGGCTGGTGAAGCTGAGGGCCTGATCCATTGCAGTCGCTTGTCGTGTCAACAAATCCCCGGCCTCCTTGAGAGCCTCACCAGCGGCGCGAGTTGTTTTCGCAGCTTGTTTCAGGCCGTCCAAGACCTGCCGCATGGGAGCAAACGCTTGTTCGGTCAGCTCTCGCTGGAAGTCTGCTTGGGCTTCTAAGGCTTTCTGGAGAAGATCCAACTGCTGCTGCATGGGAGCGAACATCATCTGCAAAAACTCTGGCGAATACGAACCAAATCCGGCCTTCTGAAACTGCTCGATCATCTCCTGCCAGACTTTCATCGGATCATTCACACTCGCCACGTCATCCGTCCTTACGCTCGCTTCTTTGTAGTGCCACCGGCCAACCTCAGTGTAAAAGTCCGTGGTTGGTTGGCACTCTAGCCCGCGCGTGCAGGCCACGGCCGGGCTGATAAAGATCTACGGCGACGCCGCCCGGATGCTGTCGACCAAGCCCAAATCGCCGAGCGGTCACGAGCTCCTCATGCTCGTTTCTCATGCCGGCCGCGGCGTCCGCGGTAACCCGTCGGCGATCCAAACGACGGATTCTCCTTCAGACTCGACGCCGTTCGATATCTCTAGGACTTCTGGCCATGGCGATCCATCCCTTCGCTCGCGGTCCGCTCACCTCACAAGACAGCGACACCGGTGGTTAGGTCGCTACCCGTCAGTGTGTCAGACCTCGACTCGCGCTTGCAGGTGGCGCCATCGGGGGTTTGCATGGTCGAGTGGCTGGATCGACGTCGAATCGCCGACCGTGGCGCCGTCGCGTCCTGGCCGCCGTCGCGGCGGTCGGTGCCGCGGTTGGAGTGGTCGTGTTGACGCTGCGGGACACCTCGCCGCTCGGTCACTTCACCTCGGCTGCGGCGAAAGATCGGTTCGTCGCCGCCTACGACCGAGCCATGGCCGACATGCCACCGCCAGAGCGGACTCTGGATGTCCGCACCAGCTTTGGTGTGGTGCGGGTCTACCGATTCGCCGGCGCCCAGACCACCAAAGCTCCATTGGTGCTGCTTCCGGGCCGGGCGTCGGCGTCACCGGTGTGGGCGGACAACCTGCCTGCCCTCCTCAAACTTCGTAGCATCTACACCATCGACCTGCTCGGTGAGCCTGGACTAAGCATCCAAGACCGCCCCATCACAAGCGAGGCGGATCAGGCCCAGTGGCTGCACGAGGTACTCCTGCAACTCCCCGAACCGCAGGTCCACCTGGTCGGGCTCTCCATCGGCGGCTGGACGGCGGCGAACCTGCTCGTCCACCAGCGCAGCAAGGTGACTAGTGCCACGCTGCTCGACCCCGTCTACGTCTTCAGCAACATGTCGCTTGAGGCGATCGTGCGCTCCATTCCTGCCAGCGTCCGCTGGTTTCCGAAGGCCTGGCGAGACAGCTTCGCCAGCTGGACTGCTGGGGGAGCGCCGGTCAAGGACGTGCCGGTCGCGGAGATGATCGAGGCGGGCATGCAAACCTATGCACTTGACTTGCCTGCACCCAGCCGGATCTCCGAGGACCAAATCGCTGCGATCCGCCAGCCGGTCTTGGTCGTCATGGCCGGCCGGTCCCCAATGCACGACTCCGCCGCCGCAGCAGACCTCGCCCGCCGCCGTCTGCAGCATGGGACGGTTCGGGTCTATCCCGAGGCCTCCCATGCCATCAATGGCGAGTATCCCGAGGAGATCGCCGCAGACATCGACGCCTTCCTCACTGCAACCGAGTAGGCGCAGGCATCTACTTCCCCAGTCTTCTTACCTAGTGCCGTGAGCTGGGAGCTCCATGGTGAAGGGTGCTCAGCCGTCCGCCGGCGGGATGTTGTGGTTGAGGCGGAAGAGGTTGTCCGGGTCGTAGCGGCGCTTCAGCCCGCGGAGCCGGTCCCAGGTCGGGCCCGGGTAGGCAGCGCGGACCGTGCCCTCGTCCTCCTCGCCGAGGAAGCCGACGTAGCCGCCTGCTTCGTCCTTGCCGAGTGAATCGGCGAGGCCAGCGACCCATGCGTCGTGGGTGTCCTTCTCGCCCGGATCCATATACATCGCTGCGATGTTCACCATCAGCCCGCGGTCACGGTGCGCGAAGGCGGTGGCGTCGTTCGGGACCCGGGCCAGCGCTCCGCCGAGCACCCGCAGCTGAACGGCCTTCATCATCGCTGTCGACTGGTGGAGCTGTTCGAGGATCGTCGCCGCGTCCGTCGGCTCGAGGGCATCGGTAAAGAAGTTGGTCCCGGCGGCATACCGGACCTCCGGCCCCTCACCTTCGTAGATCTCCGGGTAGCGGATCGGTCGCACCATGTCGGCGTACGGCTTGCCGAGCGCCCGGAACGGCGCCAACACACTTTCCGCCTGATCGGCCGGGCCGACGTCGGCCAACATCCCCAACAGCACCGGCTTGCCGTGCGCTTCCTCCGGAATGAACGGCATCGGCGGCGCCAGCATCACGTTGGCGATCGTCGAGAGCTCGTCCTGGGCCGCCTCGGCCGCCCCAATAAAGCCATTGATCACCTCCGGGCTGGCTGGCAGCATCACCATCCCGCCGACGATCTGCGAGATCTCGTGCAACCGCAGCTGTAATCGAGTGGCAACGCCGAAGTTGCCCTCGCCTCCGCGGATCGCCCAGAAGAGGTCCGGCTCGCTCTGCTCGCTCGCCTGCACAATCTCGCCGTCAGCTGTCACCACCTCGGCCGCGAGCAGGTCATCAATCGTCAGCCCGTACTTCCGGACTAGGAAGCCGATACCCCCCGCGAGCGTGATCCCGCCGATCCCGACCGAGCCGGTGTCGCCCAGACCCGTGGCACGCCCCCGTTCGCCGACGGCTGTGGTGTACTCACCGGCCGTCATCCCGGTCTCAACCCAAGCGGTCTTCAGGTCGGGAGCAATATCCAGGCCGCGCATGCCAGACAGGTCGATCACGATCCCGCCTTCGCTGGTGCCGTAGCCCGCACGGCTGTGGCCGCCGCTGCGGACAGCCAGCTCAAGGCCTGTCTCGCGGGCGAGCGTGATGACGCGAGCAACATCCTGCGCGCCGGCGACCCGCGCCACCGCGGCGGGCCGGCGATCGATGCCCTTGAAGATGACCTGGCGCGCCTCGTCGTACGCGGCATCATCTGGGCCGATCACCTCGCCTGCTAGGTCGGAGCGGAGATCGGGAATAGAGATTTCCTGGGACTGCTGTGGCGTTGACGACATAGCGACTCCTTTTCGTCTAAGAAAGGACTCTAGGAAACGACGACCTTCGGTCTGAAAACTCATCGGCTTGGTAGCTGCGGATCGAAGTGGCTTGAACCGCTTGCTTCCAGGATCTGCCTCAGGGAACTGACTGTCTCGCAGAGGGTTCAGCCTGTGACACACGTTCTCGCGTCGCAGAGGGTTCAGCCTGTGACACACGTTCTCGCGATAGGCTGAGTGCCTCCTCTCCCCAGCTCCGGCGCGGGAGAGCGTACGCTCGGTCACGACCGCATCCTCGTTCGGCCGGTTCCTTTCGCGTTCTTCACAGGCCGTGACCAATCCGCGCGATATGGGAATCGCGGGTTCCTTCCGGACCCTCGTGGTGTCTGAAGCACACAAACCTAGACCGAATGAAACGAGTGCCTAAGGAGGGCATGCCGCAATGAAGACCCCGCCAATCGTCTCGCCGGAGGAGTGGGAGGCCGCGCGTGAGAGGCTGCTCGTCAAGGAGAAGGAGCTGACCCGCGCCCTCGACGCTATGGCGGCCGAGCGGCGGCGGATGCCGTGGATGGCCGTGGAGAAGGAGTACCGCTTCGAGGGACCCAACGGACCGGCGAGCCTGGCGGACCTGTTCGAGGGCCGCCGGCAGCTGATCGTCTACCGCGCCTTCTACGCGCCGGATGTCACTACTTACCCGGCGTCAGGCGGCGCCTACCCGGAGCGGGCCTGTATCGGCTGCTCCTTCGGCGCCGACCAGGTCGCACACCCGGCCCACTTGAACGCGCGGGACACGACGCTGGTGTATGTCTCGCGCGCCCCACAGGCCGAGATTCAGGGCTTGAAGCAGCGGATGGGCTGGGAACTCATCCCCTGGTACACGCTCACGGACGACTTCGACAAGGACTTCGGCGTGGACGAGTGGCACGGGCACAACGCCTTCATCCGTGAAGGCGATCGGATCTTCCGCACCTATTTCGTCGACGCCCGCGGCGACTCGCAGCTAGGCACCACCTGGAGCTATCTCGATATCACCGCGCTCGGGCGCCAGGAGGAGTGGGAGGACTCGCCCGAGGGCTACCCCCAGACCCCGCCGTACCAGTGGTGGAACTACCACGACGCGTACGGCAAGGACGCGTGATCTCTCACGGCAGAGCCGATCCACGAAACGGATCTACTCGATCCGTGCCTGCAACAGCGGCGGCGTCTTGGGCGCGAATCGACCGGTGCCGGGGGTGTGAGCCTCGAGCGTCGTCTGGATGACGATCACGTTCGGCCTTTCTTAGTTTGCCGCTGCCTTGTGGTCCCGAGCTCAGGAACGACGTGCTGCCACCACGATGAATCCCGCCGGCAGTCCGATTCCCGACTCGTCCTGCCGATGTCTGTAGTCCACCGTCAAGGCAGATTCCACCTCGGCCCGAACCATCTCCGGCTGACCCTCGAGCAGCGACTGCACCGGTCCAGACGCCATGGTCATCTTTGCTGCAGCAAGTGGATCTGGCGGCAGATATATGGGTCGGTTGTCAACTGTCGTCTCGATGTCGGCCCATCCAGCCGCGTTTAGAACCTCGCGGATTGTTTTCGGTTGATCTAGGCTAAAAAGGATTCCGTCAGGCGGAAAGCCTTGGTACTCCACGCCGAGGCGGTGGAGCGTCGTGGTGGCAACCGTATAGGGAATGCCGAAAAGTCCCGTGGCGTACAGCTGCGACCACACGGTCATGATCAGCCTGCCATCCGGACGCGTAGCCTCACCCAGGTTTCGGAAGCCAGCTACCGGATCGGCGAAGAACATCACACCGAATCGAGAAATAACGGCGTCATAGGTTTTCGGCGGGAAGTCATAACTTGCTGCGTCGCCGACGATCCACTCGATCTCTGAGGCCGTTACGCGCTGTCGGGCAGCGGCGATCATCGGCGGCGCGATGTCGATCCCGGTCACTGAACCGTCGGGGCGGACCGCCTCCCAGGCTTGGCCGGTGGTAGGTCCGGTGCCAACACCGACATCTAGCACGCGCTCGCCTGGCTGCAAGGACGCCCGGTCGAACAGGGCATCCGAGACCGGTCGCAGCTGCCTTTCGCGCGCGTCAGCAGTAGCCAACCACCGGGCGGCCCGGTCCTCGTCCCACACCGGCTGTCCGCACGGGCTGGTTGCGGGAGAGTCGACGCCGGACGTTCCTTGGCTCATGTTCTTCCTTTCGATCATGGCCGCCGAATGTAGTACTCGGTGAAGTCGCGGCATCGGCCTTCATCGTCAAACGCATCACGGAGCAGTTGTGATAGACGCGATCAATGGGCCCGTCGGGCCGCTCGCTATACGATAAGCGTGGTCGGCTGGTGCTCGCGAAGGTAGGCCTGCTGGCGGGCGAACCAGCGGTCGAGTCACCGCGGATGTCCTCGTTGGCGCCGACAGCGCTGATTCGCGGGTCCGGCGCCGGCGGCTCCTTCAGGTACGCGCTTCACCGAGGTTAGTGCAGACCGGAGATGTCGAGATGAGCACACCAGCAGCTGAAGACGTCGCCGCCGCGCTAGTCGCTGCCCGACGAGAGGGACGGAGCCTGACCCGGTTCCCGGGTGTGGTCCCCGCCAGCATGGCCGAGGCCTACCAGATCCAGGAGCTGGCGATGTCGCGATGGCCGGATTCGCTGGTCGGCTGGAAGATCGGCTACATCCCGGCGGACCGGCGTACGGTCGGGGATCCGGACCGGCTGGTCGGCCCAATCTGGCGTCAGCAATATCACCTTAGTGAGGAGCACCTATCCCCAGCCGTTGTCGGTATCTTCGCCACCGGGTTTGCGGCCGTGGAAGCAGAGCTGGTCATTCGGTTGAGTCAGGATCTGTCCACCCACGACGGGAGCGCCTGGACGGCCCAGGAGGTGGCGGACCTGGACCAGCATCTGCTGGTCGGCATCGAGGTGGCCAGTAGTCCAATCCCGGACATCAACTCGCTCGGCCCGACAGTGATCGCCGCCGACTTCGGGAACAACAACGGTCTAGTGCTCGGCTCGATCCTTGCGGACTGGCCTGGTGGAGCTCCGGTCCAGCTTGCCTGTTACGTCGACGGGCAGCTCATCGGAGAAGGATCTGCCGAGAACCTGCCCGGGGGGATTCATCATGGCCTGGCGACTGCCCTCAATATCCTCGCCAGCCGAGGTCAAATAGTCCGAGCGGGCATGGTGTTCGCCACGGGCGCCATCACCGGCATACATCCGATCGGGCCGGGGCAGCATTGCCTCGTCGAAGTGCGGGGTGGACCGGCAGCGGAGCTCCGGACCGCCGCCGCCCGCACATTGATGCGCAGCTGAACCTCGTGCGGCAAAACCGGACGTCAGCGGTCGGCATAGTCGGCGTCGGGAAGCTTGTCTCCGACTCCGGCCCGTACGACCTCGCCGGTCGGGTTATGAACCAGCGCCTCGATTCATCTCAGGCAATCAGTCGTTGGGTTTGTCTGGCTGCCTTACGGATGGCTCCGCGTTCATCGAGCCACCCGCCGGCGACGCCGACAACGGGCAGCTTGGCCAGCATGCGGGGAAGGAGGCGGCCGCGGGGTCGTTCGTCGAACAAGTCCTGTAGCTCGAGGAAATTCCGGGCCAGGCGCCACAGGGTACGGACGACCGGCTGCGCACCTTGCGCCAGAGCGGCCATGCGGCTGGGCGGTTCGCTGGTATCGAGTGCGGCGCCCACCGCTATCCGCCGAATCCACCAATCGACACGCTTCGACTTGGGCTGCTCGGCCCAGTGCGGTGATGAGGGTGTGACGTCTCCGAGGGCGCGGTCACGGACAGCATCGAGGAGCCGGGCGGGCAGGCCGGCATTGAGGGGTGGCTCCTCGTCGACCCCAAGCCACCGTCGCGGGTTGTTGAGCACCTGGCCGACCATGCCTGCGTACATGCCGAGGGCCCGAGAGAGCGCCTCGTCGGATATGACCTGCTTGCCGGGCATCGGGCTCCAGTTCTTACATCTGTGTTCGGGTGCACTCGGTTCGACCATAAGTGGTCGGTTGGATGAGGCAAGGCCCATCCTGCGACTTCGCCTAGCCTTTGGGCCGCGCCACGGTCGCAGGGTGCGCGGGGTGCGCAGACTTATCGATGAAGACGCCTGCCTTGGCCGCGGCAGCCGTGACGGCCGCGGCAAGATCTGCCGATTCGACGCTGAGGGGCTCGGCGAGGACAAGGAGTCGGTAGTAAAGCGGAGCGCCGACGTGTCGGATGACCTCGTCGATGTTGGTCCCTGGTGGGAGCTGCCCGCGTATGATCGCCCGTTCCACCAGGGGGCGGACCAGTACCGCGCGGCTCAGCCAGAAACGTTGCCGTAGGTGCCGTAGTTCGGCCGTGTCACCTGCACTGAAGACCGCGCGGACCAGTGCGCCGCTCACCTTGCCGGTGAGCATGGTGTGAATGGAGCGGGCCCACCGCCGCAGGTCCTCGTCGATGTCGCCGGTGTCAGGGATGTCGGCCTGTGCCGCGGCATAGGACTCCACGGCGTCGACCACCAGCCCGGTCCGGCTGCCCCAGCGGCGGTAAAGGGTCGTCTTGTTGACCCCTGCCCGGTCGGCAATTCTCTCCATGGTCAAGCCGTCGTAGCCGTGCTCGATGAGCGCGCTGACCGTGGCCTCAAGGACAGCGACGCGGATCCGAGCGGTGCGGCCACCAGGTCGGCGCACCGCGAGATCGACCATTCAGCCGCCGTTCTTCCAGCGGAAGTCGCAGACGACCGCACGGTGATCGGAGGGGAAGACGCCGGCAACCGCGTCGCCGCCGAGTGCGGTGGATTCGACCAGGACCTGCTGGTCCTCTTGGCCCGCCCGGAAGAAGATGTGGTCGATCCGTTGGTCTACCAGCTCCGGACCGGCCTCCAAGGGTGCCGACGGATGGCTGGAGGGCAGGGTCACCGCGCCGGGATCGCCACCACCGGCGCTCCAGGCATCGATCAGGACATCACGCAACGGCCGCAGTACGGCGCTGTCGGATGCGGCATTGAGATCACCCAGGACCAACACAGGACACGGCCCGTCGAGCTCGGGTCGGGTGGCGAGCTCGGCCAACAATGCCGCCTGAGCCAGCCGGTCATCGCTGTACGGAATGCTGTGTTCGAGGCACGAGGCGACCACGTGCAACGGACCGCATGGATGATCGATCGTGACCACGAGCGCAAGGGGCGACCAACTGCGGTGCCGCGCCGGCAGCGGCTCGACGCGGCGCGCGGTGATCGGCCAACGACTTACCAGTCCCACGCCGAGGGTCACACCCTCATCGTCGGGATCCCGCGGGGGATCGGGCACCGCCGGATAGGACGGTTCGGCGTACGCGGCGTGACCGCCGAGCGCGTCGGCTATCTGCTCGGCCTGGGAGGTGTGCTGGTCACCCCACACCTCCTGTAGGGCGAGCACGTCGGGATCGAATCGGCGGATGGTCGCTACCAGCCCGGGCTGCCGTTCCGTCCAGCGTGGTCCAAACCGCCACCAGATGTTCCAGGTCATCGCCCTGACGCGACCCCCGTCCATCACCGCTCCTCACTATCGCTACTCTAGTTGCATTAATCTCACGATAGCAGAGGCCGAGGAGGAGGTGCTGGATGGAGGTAATCAGAGTGGTGACCTTCAACCTGCTGTCACCGGAGCATGCGGACTGGCCCAGTCGTCGCACAGTCATCGAGGCGGAACTGCGCCGCTTGCGGCCAGACCTACTGGCGCTCCAGGAGTGCGTACGGGACGCCGGCCGCGACCAGGTGGTCGACCTGGTGGGGGAGGACTACGAGATCGTCTGGCACTCGGCGCGTTCGGACGACGGCGTTGGTGCGGCGCTGGCCAGTCGCTGGCCAATCGGCGCCGTACGCGAGGTAGACCTCCACGTGACCCCCAGGGTCAGCCTGCCGTGGGCAGCAGCGGTGCTCGCCGAGGTCACGCTGCCTGATCCCTTTGGTGCGACGCTGGTGGTGCACCACAAGCCCACCTATGAGATCGGCTTCGGCCTGGAACGGGAACTGCAGGCGGTCGCGACCGCGCGGGCCATCGAGGCGTATCTTTCCGGTCGGGAGTGGCACGTGATCGCGCTCGGCGACTTCGACGACACTCCCGACTCGGCCGCCATGCGGTTCTGGACTGGCAGGCAGTCGCTCGACGGCATCAGTGTTGCCTACCGCGACGCGTGGGAAGCAGTGCACCCGGACCTGCCCGGACACACCTTCGCTGCCGACAACCCGCTGACCCGCGCCGGCGAAATGGCGCTGGAGCTCGGCCGAAGAATCGATTACGTACTGGTGCGCTGCGCCGTACACGGTCCCAGCCTCGACATCCTCGACTGTCGCCTGTTATTGGACGCCGCTGTCAACGGCGTATGGGCCAGCGACCATTACGCAGTGCTGGCCGAGTTGGCCGTCCCGACTCATCGGCCCGGAGCCTGGATCCCGTCTGGCTTCGCCGGAGGGTAGGTGATCCCGTGACTATCCCGATAGTCCGAGAGCAGACCGTCGATAACGCGAGCCGTTCGGACAGCACTCTGTCCAGTGCTGGGCGACTCGCCATATCTGGTCAGAGCATTCACCACGGTCTGAATGAGAGGCAGTTGAACAGTATCGGGATAGGGCGCATTGATCTGTTCCACTCCGTGAGCCGTGAGCAGCCGCAAGGGCTCGTCGGCGAAGCAGGAGAAGCTCAATGCTCCCGCCGTTCCGATGATCTCAACCTCGTCTCTGCGCTGAAACGAGTCGTAGTTCCAGATACCGACACCTTCCACACCGGAACGAAAGCTGAAGACACCGGTGACCAGGTCTTCGGCTCGATAGCGTCCACCGCGGTTCGTCGCGATTCCGGCCGCATGGGTTACCGGACCAAGTAGCCAATCCAGCAAATCAAGAATGTGAGAGCCGAGGTCAACAAAGTGGCCGCCGCCGGAGATCTCAGGATCCACCCTCCATCCCGCACCGTCGGCCCCATCCCCTTGGGCGGGGTGCTCGTTGCGAATGCTGACCGACCGGAGCTGACCGATCCGGCCACTGTCCAATAGTTCTTTGACCGTGGCAAAACGCGGCATGGCGCGACGGTAGTAGGCCACGAACAAACCCACCCCGGCCGCCTCACAGGCCGCAATCATGTCCTCACACTCCAGTGCTGTACGAGCCATTGGCTTCTCGACATAGACAGGCTTGCCGGCCCGCGCGACGCGGACTACATACTCCCTATGTGAGTCAGGTGGTGTCGCAATGTAGACGGCGTCGACCTCCGGATCGTTGATCAACTCGTCGGCATCGTCGTACCAACGCGGGACGTCGTGTCGTCGAGCGTAGTCAGCGGCGAGAGCGCCACTTCGGCGCATTACGGCAACCAGTTCGGAGCGTTCAGCCTGTTGAAAAGCCGGCCCGCTCTTACTTTCCGTCACATTCCCAACGCCGATAATTCCCCACCGCACCCTCTCCACGGTCGTCAGCGTAGTCAGGACCAGGCCTGCCCAGACCATGCATACCCACCTGGCCCAGCTAGGGTCCTCCGCGCCAGTGTTCGATGCGGTGATGGTCGGGTGTGAAGCCGTGGCGGACGCCCCACAGAACCGCCTGGGTGCGGCTGGCAACGTCGATTTTGCGGTAGATCGTTCGGATGTAGGACTTCACGTTGTTCGGACTGAGATAGGTGAGCTTTGCCACCTCGACGTTGCTGTTGCGGGGCGGCGACCAGGTCGCGCGCCGGTAAGGCCTTTGACAGATACCCGTGGACACCTTGGCTCCGGGCGCCTAACCTCCCTAAGGGTGTAATGCATCCGCCCTTGGGGTGGTTGAGTTGTAGACCGAAGCGGGATCGTTGCCGACGTACGGCACTCGCTTCGCACCAGAAGCTTCATCACGTCTGAGGAGGAACAATGGAGATCATCGGTGTCATCGTCGCCGGTATCATCATCGGTTTGTTGGGCAAGTTCATCGCCCCTGGCAACCGGGACAACATCCCGCTCTGGTTGACCATCATCTGCGGAATCGCGGGGGTCTTGATCGGCTGGTTC
>JAICEV010000074.1 GCA_025923975.1 Propionibacteriaceae bacterium | reverse complement strand
TTCCCGTAGAGGCCGGCGAAGAACACACGTTTGCCGTTGCCGCGGATCGACTGCGGTTCTTCGATGCGACAACCGGTGAACGGTCGGAGCCCATGCCGTTGCGCGAAGGCTAGTCATGGTTCAGACAACGACATCAAAGCTAGATACCGAGGTGGCAGCCGGGACCAAGGTCGGCCGCCGTGACCGCCGCCAGCTGGCCGACCGAGAAGGGTTTCTCGCGTGGGCGATGTTGCTGCCCTCAGTGATCTACATCATCGCGTTGGTCGGACTTCCGCTGCTGCTGGCCATCGCGTTTTCCTTCAGCGATGTCACCGCTGGTGATCCGTCGTTTGACTGGGCTGGTTTGGCGAACTATCGCCAGATCTTCGACGATCCGGTGTTTTGGCGCTCGTTGCGAAACACGATCATCTTCACCGCCGGCTCGATGCTGCTCATCGTGGTGTTCGGCAAGGTGGTTGCCAACATTCTCGTCGCCGACTTCCACGGCAAGTGGGTCGTGCGATTCCTTGTTCTCCTGCCGTGGACCACGCCTGTTGCGTTGTCGGCGATCTCCTGGCTGTGGTTGCTGGACTCACTCTTCAGCCCGATCGACTGGATGCTGCGTCAGGTCGGGCTGATCAACGGCAACATGTACTGGCTTGGTCGGCCCAATCTCGCGTTGCTCTCCGTCATCGCGGTTCACGCATGGCGGCTCATCCCGTTGGCTGCCGTCATCATGATGGCCGGGCTGGTGGCAATCCCGAAGGACCTGCAAGAGCAGGCGGAGATCGATGGCTCAGGTTACTGGCGGCGGATGTTTGAGATCACGATTCCGCTGATGATGCCGCTAATTGCCGTCGCAGCGTTGTTCGGCGCAATCGTGACGTTCACGGACATGACGGTGGTGTACGTACTGACGCGCGGCGGACCGACGAACTCGACACAAGTGCTGGCCTCATGGGCGTTCTTCCGCGGTATCGAAGGTGGGGATATCGCGCAAGGCGCGGCGGTGGCGCTGTTCCTCTTCCCGCTGTTGCTGGCGGCGGCGATCCTCATTCTCCAGGCGGTGCGTCGCAGGGAGGTGTTGTGACATGGCGGCTGTCGATGCGGTCGCAACGGATAACGGGATCGAGGTCCTTCGGCGTCGCGCAATCCGCCGTCATCGGCTGGCTCGTGTTGGCCTGTACCTGGCGGCCATAGCTGCCGCACTCATCTGTGCCGGTCCGTTCCTGTGGTCACTGATCACTGCGTTCAAACAGAGCCCGGACCTCTATCAGCGAGACAACAACCCGTTCCTGTACAACCTGCCATCGACCCGCAAGCACGTGGCGTACCTTTTTCAAGAGACGGCATTCCTCACATTCGTCTGGAACACGCTGTGGGTGGGCCTGCTCGTGGTGATGATCACGTTGGTGCTCAGTCTTCCTGCCGCGTACGCGCTTGCCCGGCTTGACCGCCCCTGGTCTGGCCCTATGGCTATCGCAATTTTCTTTGTGTATCTGGTTCCGCCGACGTTGTTGTTCCTGTCACTGTCGCGTCTGGTGGTTGCGGTTCACCTCCAGGACAACACCTGGTCACTGGTGTTGGTCTATCCCACGATCACCATCCCGGTATCGGTGTGGCTGTTGGTCGGCTTCCTCAAAGGCATTCCAAAGGACATCGAAGAACAGGCCATGGTCGACGGATACAGCCGGCTAGGCGCATTCGTACGGGCCGTAGTGCCACTTGTCTTTCCGGGGATCGTCGCGGTCGTCGTCTTCACATTCACGCTCACCGCAAGTGAGTTCATCTACGCGCTCGCCTTCGTCGCACCTACCGCTGAGAAGGTGATCAGTACCGGCGTACCTACCGAGCTAGTTCGCGGTGACGTGTTCTTCTGGCAGTCGCTGCAGGCAGCCACCGTTCTAGTGGCGTTTCCGATTGCGTTCGTGTTCAACCTGTTTCTGGATCGGTTCATCGCCGGATTCACCATGGGCGCCGTCAAAGGTTGATCACTGCTGCCAAGATCAAAAAATGCTGAGCGGGGGGTTACTTGCGTGCGGTGATCTTGCCCAGCCAGCGGAGGTTCGTCGGGCCACTGGCAGCGTCGGTAAACCCGGACGCATTGACGAACTGGAGGGCTTTGTCGACCATGTTCTCGTCGCTGAATCGACGCAGCCATCGCGGTACGAGATGCGGTTGCCCTTTATGGAACTCGGCGATAAGGAGTCGTCCGCCCGGTTTGAGCACTCGATACATCTCGGCAACCGCCGCCTGTTGATCATCTTCGGCCACGTGGTGTAGCGCGAGAGTACAGGCGACGGCGTCGAATGTGGCGTCACCGAACGGCAGTTGTTGGGCGAAAGCGACCTGGAAGTTCGCCGGCATTCCTTTCGTGCGTGCTCTGGTGGTTGCCCGTTTGATCATTTCGACGCTTGGGTCAATGCCCTCGACTGAGCCGGTAGGTGATACACGCTTGGCGAACACCATCGCGAGCCGGCCAGGTCCGCACCCCACATCGAGAGCTCGCTCACCGGGTCGGAGCTGCAGATCGTCAGCGAACATGGCACGCATCCGATTTCCGCGTCGGCCGAGCAAGCCCGTGCTCAGATCGTAGAGCCGCGCCCAATGAATGAGTCGGTCACGGTTGTGGTGATGAATGCGGTTGGAGTGGACCATGAACCCCGTCGTTTCGGATGGTCGGGCGCTGGGCACTTTCTAGCGTATGGCTCGTCGGCTTGACGCTAATTGAACAGCTCTTGGACCCTGTCGGCGACCGGCTAGCGTGGGTCCGTGCGGTTGGCAACCTGGAACGTGAACTCGATCAAGCAGCGGGTCCCGCGGCTGCTGCCGTGGCTGGACCAGCGACAGCCCGATGTGGTGTGTCTACAGGAGACCAAGCTTTCTGACGAGGCTTTCACGGCATTGCTGGGGGAGCAGCTGGTCAGCCGTGGCTACGAAGTCGCCTTGCACGGTGAGGTGCAGTGGAACGGCGTGGCGATCTTGTCGAAGGTCGGGTTGCACGACGTCGTAACAGGTGTGACTGGCGCGCCGGGATTTCCCAACCCCGAGGCTCGCGCGGTGTCGGCGACCTGCGACGGCATCCGGGTGCATTCGCTGTACGTGCCTAACGGGCGAGTGCCCGGTTCGGATCACTACCAATACAAGCTGGACTGGCTCACCGCGTTCGCCCAGCACCTCCGCGGTGGTCCGCAGGAGGCCGTCGTATGCGGCGACATGAACATTGCGCCGACCGATGAGGATGTGTTCGACCCCGAGGCCTATGTCGGCCAGACCCACGTGACCGCGCCGGAGCGAGAGGCGTTGGCGCAGCTCCAGGCACTTGGCCTCCGGGACGTTGTCAGGGATCGCTGGCCAGGCAGGCGAGTATTCACCTACTGGGACTACCGCGCCGGCATGTTTCACCAGGACCTGGGAATGCGCATCGACCTGGTGCTGGCCACTGCGCCGGTCGCCGAGCGCGTGCGCGCGGCATGGGTGGACCGGCACGCACGCAAAGGCTCAGGACCAAGCGATCATGCCCCAGTAATAGTTGACCTGGACGAGGCTCCGGACGGTGACATCGGCCCGGTGGTCCCGCCGCCGTCGGCACCTGCCACCCGACGAGTAAAGCTGCCGCAGAGCCGCCGACGCTGAGCTCGGCCCAATCCCCCTGAGGTAGCCAAATCCCCCTGAGGTAGCCAGATCCGAGATCGCGAAGAATCTCAACCCTGGGATCGAATTTCTGTTCTATTTTGTCAGAGGCATTCCGTAGTCTCATTGGCATGTCAGCGCTCGACATTGAACCAGCGTCAGCAGACAGTCTGGTGGTGCGGCTCGAGGAGGTGCTGGCCGATCTCGCGGCGGCGGTTGCGGAGAGCACACCGGTCGCGGATGCGGTTCGGATTGATCGGATCGCTCGATTGGAGAAGTTGCGGGCTGCGACCGCTGCACTACAGGCTGCCGAGTCGATTCGGTTTGCGCAATCACAGGTGGCTGAGCAGCTGGCCGCTGATGTGCACCCGGATACGATCGGTCGCGGCATCGCCGAACAGATAGGACTCGCGTGCCGTATCTCCCCCTTCATGGCTGCGCGCCGGCTTAGTACCGCGCGGGCGTTGTGGTTTGAGCTGCCCGACACGTATGCCCAACTCAGTACTGGAGAACTCAGCGAGCGGGTCGCCGAAACCGTGGTTGCCGAAACCCGGCACCTCGACACGGAGAGGCGTCGTCAGGTTGACGAGCAATTGGTTGCTGCCGGTATCAGGAAGATGGGACTCAAGGCGGCCGCATCATATGCCCGCAAGGCGGCTTATGAGGCTGATCGGGAGGGCTATATGCGACGGGGGCGTACCGAACGCAAGCATCGCCGGGTCGGTGTGCGAGCCGCCCCTGACACTATGGCGATCCTCACTGGCTACCTGCCGGTCGAGCAAGGCATCGCTTGCTATGCCGCGTTGCGGCAACACGCCGACAGCGCTGTTGCATCTGGGGATGGACGGACCCGCGATCAGATCATGGCCGACACCCTCGTGGAACGGGTTACCGGGCAAGCCGCAGCCGGCGATGTCAATGTTGAGCTGCAGCTGATGATGCCGCTCGATGCGTTGATCAACTCGAAGAATCGCAGTGCGGCTGTGATCCCCGGGTATGGACCGCTGCCCGGCGATCTTGCCTGGGAAATCATGGTCAGCAGCAAGGGAGCCAAGTGGTGGCGCCGGCTCTTCACCGGCCCCTCAAGTTCAGCTGGATCCGGGCCGATCGTAGGTGGTGACCCCAGCGCCGCCACTTCGATGGCTGGCTGACCAAGCTCATCAAGCTGCGGGATCAAACCTGTCGCGATCCGTTCTGTGATACGCCGATCCGCCACATCGACCACATCAGACGCCACAGCGAGGGTGGGCCCACCAGCTACAGCAATGGTCGTGGCGAATGCGAGCGCGGCAATCTCGTCCGCGAAATGCCGGGCTGGCGCCTCGAAGTGATCGACCTCGGCTTCCACAGCGCACCGCACAAGATCATCATCACCACACCCACCGGACACCACTACCTCAGCCAAGCGCCCGACCCGCCGTAGCTGGGACACACGACTGGGTCATCGAGCCCTAGCGTTGATCGCGTGGACACGCGCCTGGCTGCGGTCACCTTTGCGCCGTACGGGCTGACGCATTGGGTCGTGTTGGCAATCACGGTGGTCGGAGCCGTGCTGCTGGCTCGGCTCGGTCGCCGCTACCGGGGTACACCGGCGGTGGAAACCTTCACCCGAATCTTCGCCGTCGTTCAGCTGACGGTGACGCTCGGTTTCATGATCGTCTGGCTGACTCCGCCTTTTTTTGATGTGAAACAGTCTCTTCCGCTGCACCTGTCCGACGTCTTGCGACTGGTGGCGGCCTACGCTCTATGGAGCCGTCGACCGTGGGCTTTTGCCCTGACTTACTACTGGGGTCTGACCTTCAATCCGCAGGCGATGCTCACCCCCGATCTGCGTCCCGACGTCGCGCCAGCCCTGGAAATCGCCTCCTACTGGTTGCAGCACGTACTGGTGATGTGGGCCGCTGTCTATCTGACTTGGGGTCTGGGACTGCACCCAAACTGGCGCAGTTATCGGCTGGCGCTGGCGGCCACCCTGGCATGGGCCATGATCATCTTCATCATCAACCGCGCCCTCGGTACCAACTACGGCTATCTGAATAGCAAACCGAGCAGCGCCTCGCTGCTGGACCTTATGGGTCAGTGGCCGTGGTACTTACTGGTGAGCTTGGCCCTACTCGTCGCCTTCTGGGCACTCATCACCTGGCCGTGGACATCGCGAAACGAGAGCGCATGATCTCGATTGACTAAGCACGCCGTAAACGATCAATGGTTCAGCACTTTTGCGTATTGACGGGTAGATCCTGCGGTCGTAACGTCCGAAGAGTCCAGTATTTCACAAACCACACCAGATCGATCGGAGGCGTCGTTATGTTCGCTCAAGTCATCCAGGGGAAGACGTCCAATCCGCAGGCGTTAGCCGCAGCCGGCGAGCAGTGGCTGCAGGATCTAGCACCGGGTGCGACTGGCTGGCTTGGCAGCACGAGCGGCGTCACTGAGGATGGCCGGGCCATCGTCGTCGTGCGCTTTGATTCAGAGGAAAATGCCCGCCGCAATAGCAATCGTCCCGAACAGGACCAGTGGTGGTCCCAGACCTCGAAGCTCTTCGACGGCGAAGTGACGTTCCGTGACAGCACTGACGTCACCGTCGACGTTCAGGGCGATCCCGATAAAGCAGGCTTCGTCCAGGTCATGCAGGGCCGCAGCACCGATCCGCAAAGGGCACAGCAGCTGATGGATCAGGACGCCGACAAGTGGGCTGAGTTTCGTCCCGACGTTGTGGGCAGCGTCACAATAGGGCACGACGACGGCGGCTACACCACGGTCCTGTACTTCACCTCCGAAGCCGATGCCCGCGAGGGCGAACGCAAGGAGCCGCCGCCGGAGTTGCAGGCGCAGATGGAGGAGATGAACAAGCTCTCCGTTGGAGAGACTGAGTTCTTCGACCTCAAGCAGCCCACGCTGCTCTCTCCCAAGTGATCATGTAGCTAACCGCCAACTTGTCGTTCAGCCGCTGCGCGGTCGCTAACTCTTGACACCGGCTCTCATCCTTCGCGGGTGATGTGCCGACGGCTCCATTTCGATACACGTGGTGTCGTGCAGGGACCACTAACCACGCGGTTCCAAGGCGAGGGCAGCGCCATGGCAGTGAAGCCGGTCCGTCTCAATGCAGCGATCGCCTGGCTGTTCGTCATTGGCGCTGCGTTGTTCGTCCTGGGATCTGTGCCGGCGTACGTGAATGCCGTCGGAACGACGGCCGACAGCGTGACCTACTTCGTTGGTTCGATCTTCTTCACGGCGGCGTCGTTCGCCCAGCTCCTGCAGTCTCAGACTCCGGCGATGACTGATGTTGACGCGGAGTCGCAGCACCTAGCCGCCGCTGTCCGATTCAAGGCCTGGCTGCCTCATGATCGCAATTGGCTCGCTGCCCTCACCCAGTTTCCCGGCACGCTGTGTTTCAACATCAGCACTGTCGCGGCCCTGGCACACAACGTCACGGTTAACCAGGAGGACCGGCGCATATGGCGCCCTGATCTCTACGGATCGACACTGTTCCTGGTGGCAAGCATCCTCGCGATTCTCGCAGTGGGACGCTTGCTGAGCGTTCGCCCGCACTCGTTCCCCTGGTGGATCGCATGGCTGAACATGATCGGATCCATCCTGTTCATGGCATCGGCGCTGGCGAGCTATGTCCTTCCCACTACCGGCGAATACATCAACAGCCGGGTCACGATCATTGGCACGCTGCTGGGTGCCGTGTGCTTTTTGATCGGAGCGGCCTTGATGTTTCCGGCCTGGAGACAGGCCGTTCGAGCAACGGAATCTTTACGCCCGGAAGACCCACAACATCAAAGGAGCAGCCAATGACCACATCCGCAAACCCATTGCCTGACGCGGTGCTATTCGGCAATCGCTTCGCCACCCAAGAGGTGCCGAGCCGGGAATTCCCGGAGACGGGCATGACTGCCGTCGATGCCATGCGGCTAGTCGCCGAGGAGCTGGCTCTGGAGGGCGATCCCGCTCGTAACCTCGCAACCTTCGTCACCACCTGGATGGAACCTGAGGCGCAAAGGATCATCGCGGAAAACCTGCACCGCAACTTCATCGACCACGCCGAATATCCGCGCACTGCAGAGATCGAGCAGCGCTGCATCCGGATGCTTGCTGACTTGTTCCATGCGCCTGGCGAGACAACCGGCGCGCGTACTCAGGGCTCCTCCGAGGCGATCATGCTCGGTGGGCTTTCTCTGAAGTGGAATTGGCGGAAACGTCGCGAGGCCGCGGGGGAGTCGGCGACAAACCCCAACCTGGTCTTCGGCGGGGACGTCCACGTGGTGTGGGAGAAGTTCTGCCGCTACTTCGACGTCGAGCCACGAATTGTGCCGCTGGCGCCGGGCAAGTACACGATCGGCCCCGATGACGTCAAGCCTCACATCGACGAGAACACCATCGGTGTGGCCGCCGTCCTCGGAACGACGTTCACCGGACACAAGGACGACGTCGTCGGCATCAACAACCTGCTGCTTCAGATCAAGGTCGAGCGCGGACTCGACATTCCATTGCATGTGGACGGTGCCAGTGGCGGTTTTGTGTGGCCATTTCTCTATCCACATTCGGAATGGGATTTCCGCTTAGAGCAAGTGCGTTCGATCAACGTCTCCGGACACAAGTTCGGTTTGGTCTATCCAGGCATCGGTTGGCTGATCTTCCGAGAGAAGTCCGACCTCGCCCAAGATCTGGTGTTTGAAGAGAACTATCTCGGCAAGACCGACGCCACCTTCACGCTGAACTTCTCAACCGGCTCCTCGATGGTCCTGGCGCAGTACTACAACTTCGTGCGCTATGGCCGCGCCGGCTACAGCTACATCATGAAGAACATGCAGCAGAACGCGCGCGTGCTCGCTGAGAAGTTGGAGTCGATGGGCAAGTTTGAGTTGATAGGTCCTGATGAGGAGCAACTTCCGCTGGCTGCTTTCCGACTCGCTGTCGATGACGGCTATGACGAGTTCGATGTCGCTTGGCAGCTTTCGGCCGAACGCGCTTGGATGGTGCCTGCATACACACTTCCGCCCAACGCGCAAGACGTTACGATCATGCGCGCCCTGGTCAAGGAGACCTTGAGTCGCGAGCATGTCGACACGCTTGCCCGAGATATCGAGGAGGCCTGCGACACTTTGGCGAAGAAGGGCGGAGCTCACGAGTCTGAGCGGAAGATGGTCGTGACCGGCCCGGGCCACTGAGCCGGTGCACCAGATCCATGCCTGATGACTGAGCCGATCTGTGAAGTGATCATTACTGCTGACAGCGAAGAGTGGCTGATCAACTTCACCCGATCCTTGGTGCAGGACCGGCTGGCGGCATGTGGGCAGCACATCGAGCCGATCAGATCCATCTACCGCTGGGAGGGCAGAATCCACGATGACCGCGAAGTGCGAGTGGCTCTGCATACCCGGACCAGCCTGGTTCAGCACATCGTCGATCGCACTCGCCAGGCACACCCTTACGACGTGCCCTGCATTCTCGCTATCCCGATTGACGGCGGAAATCCTGACTACATCCAGTGGGTGATCAGCGAAACCACCGAGCCATCATCTTGATGCTTGCCAGGAAGTGCTTACCAGAGAATGCTTTGCTCATGGCGAACAGGAAGACAAAACCGCAGGCGCATGTCGGTGCTCCGACGCCACGGCTCCGGGAGACACCGATCGGAGACTATGGATTTCTGAGCGATGGAGAGGTGTCTGCCCTCGTATCGCCCAACGGTGCCGTGGAGTGGATGTGCGTTCCCCGGTTCGACTCCCCAAGCGTGTTCGGCCGCATTCTGGGCCGGAACGCCGGCACCTGGCGCATCTCCCCGGTCGATGTCGACGTACCCGCGGATGTTCGCTACCTACCCGGCACGATGATCTTGGAGACGAGTTGGGGGACTCCTACTGGATGGATCATCGTTCGCGATGCACTGCTCATCGGTCCTTGGCACCATCCCGCCGACCGTTCCAGGACCTACCGTCGGACGCCCAATGACTACGAGGCCGAGCACATCTTCCTGCGCACCATCCGGTGTGCCTCCGGTGAGGTGCAGATGACGGTGGACTGTGAGCCGGTGCTCGACTACGGCCGGGCCCACGTGCACTGGGAATACACCAACAACAGCTACTACCAAGGTGTCTGCTCTGCCGAAGGTGTCGAACTCAAATTGACGCTGACCAGCGACTTGCGGTTGGGGTTCGAGGGCGGCCAAGCCAACGCCCGAACGCTGCTCAAGGAGGGCGACGTCCGCTATGTCGCGTTGTCCTGGGGTGGGGCCCCACCGCCGATGGACTACGCCGACGCCTACAAGCGCCAGGTATGGACCGCCCACCACTGGCAGCATTGGCTGGCCCGCGGCCAGTTCCCCGATCACCCCTGGCGCGGTTTCCTGCAGCGAAGTGCGCTGACGCTGAAGGGGCTGACTTACGCTCCGACCGGGGCGATTGCAGCCGCTGGCACGACGTCGCTTCCCGAGACTCCCGGCGGAAACCGCAACTACGACTACCGCTTCACCTGGATCCGCGATGCCACCTTCGCCCTCTGGGGCCTGTACACATTGGGCTTCGATTGGGAGGCCGTGGACTTCTTTTCCTTCATCGCCGACCTCGTGGCGGGCGAGGACGACATCCAGATCATGTACGGCATCGGGGGCGAGAGAGAGCTCATCGAGCATGAACTCGACTACCTGCCGGGCTATGCCAACTCACGCCCGGTGCGGATCGGCAATGCCGCGTACGCGCAGAAGCAGCACGATGTGTGGGGTGCGCTGCTCGACTCGGTTTACCTTCACTTCAAGGCAGCCAATCGCCTGGATAACCGAATCTGGACGATCTTGGACAAGCAGGTCAGTCAGGCGTTGAAGTACTGGCGGGAGCCGGACGCCGGAATCTGGGAAGTGCGCGGTCAGCTGCAGCACTTCACATCTTCCAAGATCATGTGCTGGGTCGCCGTGGACCGCGGCTCCAAGATCGCCCGGATAACGGGGGAGGACGGCAAGGCTGCCGAATGGGAGCTTGCAGCCCAAGAGATCAAGGACGACATCTTGACCAACGGCGTGGACGAGCGTGGCGTGTTGACCCAGTACTACGGCAGCAAGGCCCTGGATGCATCGTTGCTGCTGGCGCCGCTGGTGCGCTTCCTGCCTGCCGACGACCCCATCATCAAGGCGACGGTGATGGCAATTGCCGACGAGCTGACCGTGCACGAGCTGGTGCTGCGCTACAAGGTTGACGAAACCGACGACGGGTTCGCCGGCGAGGAAGGCAGCTTTACGATCTGCTCCTTCTGGTTGGTTTCGGCGCTATGTGAGATCGGTGAGTATGAGCGCGCTCGTAAGCTCTGCGCCAAGCTGCTGTCCTTCGCCGGTGCGCTTGATCTCTACGGCGAGGAGATCGACCCGCATACCGGCCAGCATCTTGGCAACTTCCCGCAGGCATTCACGCACCTGGCGTTGATCAACGCCGTAATCCACGTGATCAAACTCGAAGGGCGGCACCAGCGCGACCATGAACCCGGCACCTGGGCCGGCTCGATCGAGGCGGGACATTAAGGATGTGACGCAGACCGCGGCAGCGTGGGTGCCCGAGCACGCCGGTATCGACGAGCTTCGGCGAGCGGCGGAGGACTGCAGAGGCTGTGACCTCTGGAAGCCGGCAACGCAAGTGGTCTTCTCAGCTGGGAACCCGAGGGCACCGCTAGCTCTCGTCGGAGAACAACCGGGCGACGTTGAAGACCGCAAGGGCATTCCCTTTGTTGGTCCAGCCGGACGGCTGCT
>JAICEV010000073.1 GCA_025923975.1 Propionibacteriaceae bacterium | reverse complement strand
GGGTTTGTCCATGTTTGATTGCCTCGCTCGCCAAGCTCGCTCGGCGCGGTTCGCGCTTTCAAGCCGCCAACTTCGTCGTCACTCCGGGCCGAAAAAGAATGTCCCGTCGCTCCTCCTCAGCACGGCGCCGCGCGATCCGGGTCAAGGGCCGATCGCGAGCCGTCGATGATCGGGCTGAGCGCCTTGACTATGTCGATGGTGTCGGCCTCTGCGGCCGACTTGTCTGGCCGGTAGCGCAACACCCGGGCAAACCGCAGTGCGACGCCTCCCGGGTAGCGTGTCGACACCTGCAGTCCATCGCAGGCGATCTCCACCACGGTTGAGGGCTCAACGTAGACAGTGCCAGCCGTACGGCGAACCTCTAGCTCCAAAAACCGGGCCGTCTGCCAGGTCAGCAACTCATCGGTAAGGCCCTTGAACGTCTTGCCGAGCATGATCAACTCACCGGAAGCCGGATCGCGTGCGGCGAGGTGGAGATTGGACAGCCAACCCCGTCGGCGACCATGTCCCCACTCGGCGGCGGTAACGATGAGGTCGAAGGTGTGTCGCGGCTTGACCTTGACCCAGGCTGAGTCGCGCCGACCGGCAGCGTACGGCGCGTTGAGGTTCTTGATCACAACGCCCTCGTAGCCGCGTTTGACAGCATCGGCGAACGTATCCGCGGCCTGCTCCGGGGTCGTGCAGACCTCACGCGGCACCGTAACCCTTTCAGGCAGCAGCCGGCGCATCTGCTCCAGCCGCTCCCTCAAAGGCACATCCAGCAGATCATCACCGTCGACATGCAACAGATCAAAGAAGAAGACCTGAAGTGGCCCAGTCTGCGCAAGGGCGGCGACGTCGACGCTGCTCATGGTGCGCGACGCCACCACCTGGAAGGCTTCCGGTCGGCCGTCGCTGCGCAAAGAGAGCACCTCGCCATCGAGCACAAGTTGATCATGAGGGAGTGATCGCGCCACCGCCACGACCTCAGGAAGCCGCGCGGTGATGTCGTCCAGGCTGCGGGTGAAGATTCGCACCTGTTCACCAGCGCGATGCACCTGCACGCGTACGCCGTCCAGTTTGTAGTCCACGACCGCCGGCAGGCCGGTCTTGTCCAGAGCAGCATCTGGGCCTGGAGCACTGGCCGCCAACATCGGCTGAATACCCACCCCAACCTGGAGGCCGACCGCGTGCAGAGCCTCGAGACCGCCGCTCAGCAGCAGCGCGGCGGCCGCGGTGGTCGAGGACATCAGCATGGCTGCTCGGCGCACGTCGGCGACCGGAACATCGAAGGCGGCGGCAAGGCCCTCTTGGACCGCAGCCTCCATGGCGCCCTGCCGCAGCTCGCCAAACACCAGGCCGCGCAGCAGATCTTGTTCCTTAGCTGTGGCACGTGCGAGTAGCGCATTCACCGCCGCGGCCCGGGCAGTGGTGGATCCAGCGCCGCTGAGGCCGGCGACATAGGAGAAAACTGCATTTACCTCGCCGACGGTCAGCGAAGGCTCCTCGGCAGGCGGAGGAGCGGATTGCAGCGACTTCCACCCGACGCCGGTACGCCGCTGCCGCAAGCTCCCTGACAAGTACGAGACGACGATCTCGACGTCATCGCGAGAGGCTTCCCGCAGCACTGCGGCGATGAGGTCACGCTTAGCGTTCCGGGAACGGGTGCTTGCGAGCGCGATTCGCGTCTCGGCGAGTCGGCTCAGCAGCATGCTCGCGATTCTCCCTCTCGGGTAGCAGAAATTTCCGACCAGTGCGGGGATCTAGTGTCAGGAAGCGCAATTTCGAACCGAAAATCCGACACTGGTCGGAATCTTGACCCAGCCGGGCAGAGGTCCGATACAAGAAAACGGCGCTCCCCCGAATCGAGAGAACGCCGTTCCTGCGGTTGCGACTACTCGGAAGCCTTTTTGCTGTCCTCGCTGGTCGCCTCCGGTTCGCTGACCGCGACAGCCTCCTCTGCAGAGGAGTCATCGCTCGGTTGCTCATGCTCACCGGTCGCATCCTGGAGTTCAGTTGTTTCTTCAACAAGCTTCTCTGCAGGACTACTCTCAGCAGGCTGGGACTCGACCTCAGAAGTAGCCTCAGCATCGGGTGCCGCTGCGGCAGCACTCGCAGTAGCCGGTGCCGACTTGGCCGCCGCCTTCTTGGCCGGAGCAGCGCTTTTGGCGTTAGCCTTCCGGCTCTCTTCGACAGACTCCTGGACGAGCTCGATCAACGCCATGGGAGCGTTATCACCCTTACGCGGACCGACTTTGGTGATCCTGGTATAGCCGCCATCACGGTCGGCCAAGCTGGGCGCGATCTCGGTGAACAGCGTGTGTACCACACCCTTGTCCCGAACGGTGGTGAGTACCAGACGCCGCGAGTGGATGTCGCCACGCTTGGCCTTGGTGATCAACTTTTCCGCCAGTGGACGCAGCCGCTTCGCCTTGGCTTCGGTCGTGACGATCCGGCCGTGCTCGAACAGCTGGCTGGCCAAGTTGGCCAGGATGAGCCGCTGATGCGCGGCACTACCGCCGAGGCGCGCGCCCTTGGTGGGTGTAGGCATGTCAGTCTCCGGTCAATTCGTGATCAGTACTGTTCGGTCTCGCTGAAGTCGACGTCATCCTCATCAAGATCGTCATAACGGCCGATGGCGCTCAGCGGGTCGAAGCCTGGTGCGCTGTCCTTGAGCGACAGGCCCATTTCATGCAACTTGAGCTTGACCTCGTCGATCGACTTGGAGCCGAAGTTGCGAATGTCCAGCAGATCCTGCTCGCTCCGCGACACCAGCTCCGAGACGGTATGGATGCCCTCGCGCTTGAGGCAGTTGTACGACCGAACGGTCAGGTTCAGATCCTCCACTGGCAGCGCAAGATCGGCAGCCAGCTGCTCATCGATCGGCGACGGCCCGATCTCGATGCCTTCCGCCTCCACATTCAGCTCGCGTGCCAGGCCGAACAGTTCGACGAGCGTACGGCCGGCAGAGGCGACTGCATCGCGCGGACGGATTGCCTGCTTGGTCTCGACGTCCAAGATCAGCTTGTCGAAGTCGGTGCGCTGCTCGACGCGGGTGGCCTCGACCTTGTAGGTGACCTTGAGTACCGGCGAGTAAATCGAGTCGACCGGGATGCGGCCAATCTCGGCATCGGCGGTCTTGTTCTGCACCGCGGAGACATAGCCACGGCCACGCTCCACCACCAGCTCCATCTCCAACCTGCCGTTGTCATTGAGTGTGGCGATGTGCAGATCAGGATTGTGCACCTCGACCCCGGCGGGCGGAGCGATGTCTGCAGCGGTCACCTCGCCGGCACCAGCCTTACGCAGATACATCGTGACCGGCTCGTCCTCCTCGGAGGATACGACCAGGCCCTTGAGGTTCAAGATGATCTCTGTGACATCCTCGACGACGCCCTCGATAGTGGAGAACTCGTGCAGGTTGCCGTCAATCTTGATGCTGGTCACGGCCGCGCCTGGAATGGACGACAGCAGCGTACGACGCAGCGAGTTGCCGAGGGTGTAACCAAAGCCCGGCTCCAACGGCTCGATCGTGAACCGGGAACGGCTGTCGGAGACGGCATCTTCCGACAAGGACGGGCGCTGTGCAATCAGCATTTCTCTTCCTTCCCCGCACCACCCGCTATCTGACGGTGCGGCACCGCTGGAGTATCCGACGCCAGCGGCTTACTGCTTTGTGCCCTTCGACAAGCTAGCTCAGGGCACATGATCTTGCTTACTTCGAATACAGCTCCACGATCAGCTGCTCGGAAACATCAACAACAATCTGCTCTCGCACCGGAAGCTGATGGATCAGAATCCTGCCCCGGTCGGGAAACACCTGCATCCAGCCAGGCACGTCACGCTCACCGTGAGTTTCGCGGTTGATGATGTGCGGGGTCTGGTCCTTTACCTTGTCGACGAGGTCGATGACGTCGTGCGGAGTCACCCGATAGGAGGGGATGTTGACCTTCTGACCGTTGACCAGGAAATGGCCGTGCACCACAATCTGGCGAGCCTGCCGACGGGTTCGAGCCAGCCCGGCGCGATAGACGACATTGTCAAGGCGAGACTCCAGGATCTGGAGCAGGTTGTCGCCAGTCTTGCCTTGCAGCCGGTTGGCCTCTTCGTAGTAGCGACGGAACTGCTTCTCCAAGACGCCGTAGGAGTAGCGCGCCTTCTGCTTCTCGCGGAGCTGGAGTGAGTACTCCGATTCCTTGGTGCGCCCCTTGCCATGCACACCGGGCGGGTACGGCCGGCGCTCGAACGCCTTGTCTGCGCCGACAAGATCAACACCCAGCCGACGTGACTTCTTGGTCATGGGACCGGTATAGCGAGCCATGTTTCGATAAGTCCTTGGTCTTTTTGGGCGCCTAGACGCGACGCCGCTTGGGCGGACGGCAGCCGTTGTGCGGAACAGGAGTGACGTCGGAGATCGCGCCAACCTCGAGGCCAATTGCCCCCAGTGATCGAATGGCGGTCTCCCGACCAGAGCCGGGGCCCTTGACGAACACGTCGACCCGCTTCATGCCATGTTCCATGGCGCGGCGACCGGCGGCCTCAGCGGCCATCTGGGCGGCGTAAGGGGTCGACTTGCGGGAGCCCTTGAAACCCACTGTGCCAGCCGACGCCCAGGCGATGACGTTACCGCTCGGGTCGGTGATCGAGATGACGGTGTTGTTGAAGGTGCTCTTGATGTGCGCGTGGCCAGCCACCACGTTCTTCTTTTCCTTGCGACGCACCTTCTTGGCGGCGGTGCCGCGCCCTGCAGTTGCCATAAGTCTTTAGCTTCTCCTGATCTTGGCCGAAGAAACGCCGGTGGCGTTACTTGGCCTTCTTCTTGCCGGCTACGGGTTTGCGGGCGCCCTTACGGGAGCGGGCATTGGTGCGGGTGCGCTGGCCGCGTACCGGCAAGCCACTGCGATGACGACGTCCCTGGTAGGAGCCGATCTCTACCTTGCGCCTGATGTCAGAGGCGACCTCACGACGCAGATCACCTTCAATCTGGTAGTTCGCCTCGATCCAGTCACGAAGCGCGACCAGGTGTTCGTCGGTCAGCTGGTGAACGCGGAGATCCCCACTGATCTGGGTGGCCTCCAAAGTCTGCAAGGCACGGGTCTTGCCTATGCCGTAGATGTAGGTGAGGGCTACCTCGAGACGCTTGTCGCGCGGGAGGTCAACCCCGATCAGGCGTGCCATCAGGCAGTACTACCTTTCGTCTGGTCGACGGTCATGCGCCCTGAGCCTGTCGAAGGGCGAAAGCCACAAGGCCGTCGCGGAGGTGTCTGGCGTGATGCGTCCCGGGCTGCCTCTGATCAGGTCTGACGGCCTGATCACACCAAGGCCTCGGCCTCCGACCGAGGGTAGATCCGGGAGGCTTCCCGGATGTGCGATCACACTTTTTTTGGGTCTTGCTGCTGCGGCTAGCCCTGTCGCTGCTTGTGCCGCGGGTTCTCGCAAATCACCATCACGCGACCGTGCCGGCGAATCACCTTGCACTTGTCGCAGATCTTCTTGACGCTCGGTTGGACCTTCATCGAGCTTCTTTCTGAGCTAACGCCAGGCAAGCGCGAGCGAGCCAGACGATGTGGATGGTTTACGAGCTGGTCACTTGTGCCGGTAGACGATGCGGCCGCGCGTCAAGTCATAGGGCGAGAGTTCGACGACTACTCGGTCAGCCGGAAGGATGCGGATGTAGTGCTGCCGCATCTTGCCACTGATGGTGGCGAGCACCTTGTGACCATTTGCCAGCTCAACGCGAAACATCGCATTGGGTAGGGCCTCGACCACGGTGCCTTCCAGCTCGAGTGCGCCTTCTTTCTTCGCCATCGACCTCTAACTTGTTTGCGCGTACGCTTCACTGCCGGCCAAAGATGGCCAGCCGAGAAGTTTACGCCAGGACTCCGCCTTACCCAAATCCATCGGATCACGCATCGACTACGCGAACTTGAGCCCGCGCTGGAGTCGCTCTCGATAGAGGTCGACGCTTTCCCGAAGTGCCTTAAGGATGTATGGAGGAAACTCCATGCCTTGCTTGTGGGCCCACAACAGCCTGGTCTCCACTCGTCCGATTTCGCGCGCATATCCCGCAAGATCGTGATCCAGCCCGAGATCGGCCATCACTCCGCCCATGTCGGCCTGGTATTGCTTCATCTGGTTGGTGCCGACCAGGTGGTAGGACTTCTCCCGCATCACCCGGGTTAGGAACAGTTGCCACGGCTTCAGCACCTTGTCCTGGATCATGGCTGTCGCAGACATTTGATAGAACGCGAAGTGTCCCGGCTCCTGCTGCTTGATCGGGGTGATGATCGTCTCCGAGATGGCTGTCTCGCCGAGCTCCCTCATCCCCTGGTTGATCTTGTTGTAGGCAATCACCGCTTGCCGCTCGGTGCTGGCGCCGGTGAGGAAGTACATCAACTTGGCGATGTCCTGAATCGGCCGCAGATTTGCCAGCGCTCCCAAGATCTTGATCGGGAAGGACACCTCAAGGTGCGGCTTGGCGGCGGCTCGACCGAGATCCTGCTGGAGCCGGTCCAAGATCAGTCCATGCTGGATCTCCTGCGGTTGCCACACGTCGGCATAGAACGTCTTGTTGGTCTCGTCGACGTCGGGCAGCAGGACCAGCAGCTCCAGAACATTGCGATCAACTTCCAGCTCGACCCGCGCGAGATAGTCGATCACGTGCCCGAACTTCCGGGCCACCAGCCCAGGCCGCTTGATCGTTCGATCAACAGAATCCAGGGGGATCGGCGGATAGTGCTCACCCAGCCGCTGAACGTGTTCAGCGATCTTCTTCTGGGTGATGTGTTGCCTCGGCACAGTCGCCATTTTAGGTATCCATTATGCGTGTTGGAACTAGGTTTGGTTAGCCATACCGACTCGTTGTGGCGGCCTCGAACGGTATTCGGAGCGCTCGGAGGAGGTGTTTGGTCGGCCTCAGATGAGGATCACGAGCAAGATGGCAATGATCAGGATGACGGCGGCCACTCCCCCAACAACCATGGCAGTCAAACGGCCTGGCGGTCGCGCCTCCGACAACTCGCCCGGCTGCCCACCTGAACTGGTGACGATAGCCGGATTCGAGTGGGTCGGCAGCGGTGGCAACCCCTCAACGACGGGCACCAGCTCACCGAGCCGCTTGGCCGCGAAGAGACGATCCAGTCGATTCTGATAATCCTCTTGTTCCAGCGTCCCCGCCGTGTAGGCGGCGTTGAGTCTGGCATTGAGCCGATCGCGTTCAGCCTCGGTTACCGGAGCGTCCGGAGTGCTCCGGTAGGGCGATGAGATCGGCAGGTTACTGCTCACCGGTCCAGGCTACTCGGCATTTGTGCTGACATCACCCGGCGGAAAAGACCAGACTGTGCGCATGGTGACGGCGACCGAAGTGAGCTTCTTGACCGTGGCGCTCTACCTTTTCGATCTTGCGATCAAGGTCGTGGCGCTGGGCTTGGTTCCCGAAGGACGACGTCCGTCATCAGCCACTGCTTGGCTGCTACTGATCTTGTTCCTGCCGGTGATCGGCCTCGTGGCGTTCGGGTTGATCGGCAGCCCATTCGTCGATCGTGGACGTCGCCGCCAACAGGCTGCGGCCGGTGAGGTGGTCAGCGCCGCGCTGACCACCGAGACGGATGATCTATTGCCGGTGCCAGCCGGGTCGACGCTGAACACACTGGTGGTGCTCAACCGGCGGCTAGGTTGGCTTCCCGCTGTTGGCGGCAACAAGGCCGAGTTGTTCAGCGATTACGACGAGTCGATCGCCGTCATGGCACGCGAGGTCCGTACGGCAGAGCGATATGTGCACGTGGAGTTCTACATCATGAGCTGGGACGCCACAACCAATGATTTCTTCGAGGCTCTGGCCGAGGTCGCTGCCCGCGGTATGAAGGTCCGACTGTTGTTCGATCACATCGGCACCGCCCGCATTCCTGGCTATCGGGACATGATCAAGAAGCTGCAGCAGACCGCGATCGAGTGGCATCCGATGTTGCCGATCCAGCCGCTGAAAGGCAAATGGCGTCGTCCTGACTTGAGGAACCATCGCAAGATCGTCGTCGTCGATGGCCGGGTGGGCTTCGTCGGGTCGCTGAACATGATCGATGCGAGCTATCACAATCGCCAACATGAGCGAGCAGGCCGGAAGTGGCGGGAACTGGTGATGCAGCTAAACGGGGAGGTGGTCTTCTCTCTCGATATCGTCTTCGCAACGGACTGGTATCTGGAGACCGACGAGGTGCTGGCTGAGGATGTGCAGCCATACCCCTACGACGTGGAGCCCGGCGATGTGCTCTGCCAGGTCGTGCCAAGTGGACCTGGCTTCCCCGATGAAAACAACCTGCGACTGTTCAACTCTCTGATCTACTCCGCGCAACGCCGGCTTTCGATCACCAGTCCATACTTCGTGCCCGACGAATCACTGCTCTACGCGATTACGACAGCCGCGCAACGAGGCATCGATGTCGAACTCTTCGTTGGCGAGCAAGGTGACCAGTTCATGGTGCACCATGCTCAGAACTCCTATTACACAGCACTGCTGAAGGCCGGGGTGAAGATCTATCTTTATCCCGCTCCTTTCGTGCTGCACTCCAAGCACTTCTCGGTGGATGACGACGTCGCCGTTATCGGCTCGAGCAACATGGATATCCGGTCCTTCAACCTGGACTTCGAGATCTCAGTCATGTGCCTCAGCCGATCTTTGACCACGGCCATGCGAAAGGTCGAAGATCACTATCGCTCGCTGTCGCGTGAACTCACGCTTGCCGAATGGGGCCGCAGACCGCTAGGAAAGCGTTACATCGACAACGTCATGCGTCTGACTTCGGCGCTGCAATAGCGCCCTCATTACGGCTAACCACTTCTGGCAGCCCGAATTGGGCGAACAGCGTGGTATCGAAGAAGACACTAACGTGCGAGACGCCCTTTGCTCTCAGTGTCAGCACTTGGAGCTGGAACGCCTGATGAGTTCCGTCTGGCTGCTTCATGTACAGCCCAAAAGCCGGCTGTCCGTTTGCCGATGTCGGCACCATGATCTGGTCCCCAGCCGCCTCGGCGGGACAGTGCGTCTCGATCAGGTGCCCGATGGCGGCCGATCCTTCGTACCAGCCAAGATATGGCGGCATCTCCCACACGGCATCCTCAGCGAGAAGCTCGACGATCCGCTGGACGTCATAGTTCTCAAAGGCCGCGACATAGTCGGCAAGCAACTCCTTGGCGTGCTCGCCGTCGAGAGCTTCGTCGGGGCTGTCGGGGTCGAGCTTGTGCACCTGGACCCTGGCGCGCTGCAGACTGCTGTTCACGGCGGCCGTTGACATGTTCAGCAACTCCGCAACTTCGCTGGCCTGCCACGCAAGTACGTCACGCAAGATCAAGATTGCTCGCTGCGGCGGCGTGAGATGCTGCAGGGCCGCGATGAATGCCAGGCGCACACTTTCCCTGTCCACCACTTCAGCAGCCGGATCATCGGCGGGACCGCCCCACACCACCGAGTCCGGCACCGGCTCCAGCCAGGTCACCTCGGGTCGGTACTCCAGTGAACCGTTCGGATCGGAACTCGGCTGGCCAAGCCCTGTTGGCATCGGCCTACGGTCACGGCCGTTGAGCGCGGTGAGGCAGACGTTGGTCGCGATGCGATACATCCAGGTGCGGACGGACGAGCGGTTTTCGAAGCTGTGGAAGCCCCGCCAGGCTCGCAGGTAGGTCTCCTGAACCAGGTCCTCCGCTTCATGAACCGAGCCGAGCATTCGATAGCAGTGCACGGTCAGCTCTCTGCGCAGCGGCTCGACCAAGGACGCGAAGGTATCGTCGTCAATGGCAACAGTCATGTCTGCGAACCTACCCGCCCCTTGATTTGGAGCTGCTCGCGCATCGCGCGCAGGGTTCCGCCTACTTCGTCGTCGCTCGCGGAGGAAAAGCGCCTCCGCTCGCTCCTCCTCAGCACGGCGGGCGCGCGATTCCCGACGCTCGCAGCTATGCGTCCAATTCTTTCAGAGCTCCGAAGGTCGCAGACCGGTGTGGTGTGCGGCAAAGGCCAACAGGTCCGCCCACTCAGCCGCGATAAGAGCAGTTGGCTTCCCGAGTCCATGACCTGTCGAGACCTCGATCCGTGTCAGGATCGGCTGATCACCAGCCTGGGCCTGCTGCAAGGTGGCGGTGAACTTGTGACTGTGCAGCGGCACGACTCGATCATCATGATCACCAGTGAGCACCAACGTCGCCGGATAGCTGATTCCGGAACGGACGTTGTGCAGCGGTGAGTATGCCAGCGCCTGAGCGAACTGCTCCGGATCCTCCGGATTCCCGTAGTCGGAGATCCATGCCGCGCCGATGGTGAAGCGATGGAAGCGAAGCAGGTCCAAAACCCCGACCGCTGGCAGGGCCGCCGCGGCCAGGTCAGGATGTTGCGTTAGCACCGCTCCTACCAGCAAGCCCCCATTGCTCCGGCCGTGCAGAGCCAGTTGTCGGGTGGTCGTGACCCCGGTTTGTTTCAGGTGCTCGGCGACCGCCACATAGTCGTCGAAGACGTTCTGTTTGTGTGCCAGCCGACCGGCGTCGTACCAAGCCGTGCCGAACTCTCCACCGCCCCGCAGGTTGGCGATCGCCAGCAGGCCTCCCGCGGTAAGCCAACACGGCCAGCCCGGTCGATAGTCTGCGAGCACCGGGATCTTGAACCCGCCATACCCATAGAGCAGGGTCGGCTGCGGCCGGGAACGATCGGCATCGGCTCCAGCGATCACGAAGTAAGGCACCGGCGTACCGTCCTTACTGATCGCCGTACGACGTTCCATCACGGTCTGCGGGGCGGCAAAAGCTTCGTCGGTCGGCTGCACTAGTCCTGCGAGAGAGGTTGTAGCGGCCGAGCCGGTCTCGATCAGGTAGCTATGCGTCGGTGTGGTGACCGACGAGAGGCCAATGAACGCCTCAGGGTCGCCGCGCTTAGCGTTCAGCCCGACCACCGCACCTCCGACCACGGTGATCTGCTGAGCCGACGAACCGTCCAGGTTGACCCGGACAATCTGAGGCTGCGCGTCGGCAAGGTAGACAAGGATGAACCCGTCGCCGGCTGCCCTCGCGTCCAACACCGTGTGTTCGGATTCTGCGACCACTTCCTCCCAGCGAACCTGTCCGCTGTCGGTGAAAGATTCAAGATCGACAGCGACCAGCCGCCCAGCCTCAGCTTCCAGATCCGTACGCAGATAGAGCGTGGCGGCATCAGATCCTGCCAGCGCAAACTCGGCAATGGCCTCGTCAACGATCTTGAGCGGACTGCCGAGCTGACTGTGTTCGCCCGGGATGATCGGATAGACCCACAGTCGGTTCTTGTTCTCGGTTCCTTCGACGATGCTGACCACCAGATAGCGGTCATCGTCGGTCACCTCACCCCAGAACATCAGCTGATCATTCTCTGGAAACTCCATGATCAACTCATCATGATCTTGAACCTCTCCGATGC
>JAICEV010000072.1 GCA_025923975.1 Propionibacteriaceae bacterium | reverse complement strand
TTCGCCGGCCCATCTGACTCATTACCGGATTACTGTCGACGTAGTACCAGACCATGCCCATCGCCTGTTCAAAGGCCCATGCCTTGCCCCGTTGCCACTCGAGGTCATCGCTGGCGAGACGCTCACGCAGCAGCTGCCGTGGCTTGATCTCGAGGAGATGCCAGGCGGCAACCAAATCGAGAGCAGGGTCCGCAGGGCCTAGACCACCGACATCGATGACGCCGGTGAGGCGTCCGTTCGAGACCAGCACGTTGCCAGGAATGAGGTCACCGTGAGTCATGACATCAGCAGTGACACGCGGAAGCTCACGAATCTGGGCCCACATTCGCCGGAGCCGCGGTACATCAAGCAGATGCTGGCTGTGCCGGAAGCAGGCCTGCATCCACGCATCATGGTCGCGCAGGTCTCCACCCCTACCAGATCGAGCGAACCTGCGACCACGGGTATCGATTGATCGCACCGCCTTAATGAATGTGGCCAAGTCCTCAGCAAATGCCACCGAGTCGCCCGGATCCACTTCGGTGGCGGTTGTTCCGGGCAGCCACGTCTGAACCGACCACGGGAGCGGGAAGTCCGCTCCTGGCTGGCCGATGGCAACCGGCTCAGGTGTCGCGAAGGGAGTGCGACCGAGCAATTCACGGGCCGCCTCAGCCTCAGATTCCAGCCAGCGCCGGGTCTCATCCACGGCTGCGGGCTGCAGGGGGAACCGCGCCACAAGCTGATCGCCAATCCGGAACAGCGCGTTCACGGTTCCTTGAGAGGCGATTCCGGTGATCGGCAGGCCGGACCATTCCGGGAACTGGTGCGCAACGAGTTCTTGAACCGTCTCCACCTTTACGCTCAGCTGATCGGGATGCATGCCCACCCGGGACCTCATCTTCGCTGTTGGCCAAGGAGTTGGTAGGCGCGCAGATTCTGGAGCTGATAGTCCCAGCGAGGGTGCCGATCGGTGGGTGCGCGGAGCACTTCGAGGATCCGCTTCACCCTCAGCAGCGGAACGATGAGGTCCTCCTCCTCCTCCGGCTGAACTCGACCGGAGGCGGCCCGGTAGGCATCGAGAAAGCCCTGCGTGGCGCTGATGTCGAGATCACCATCCGCCGTACTGCAGAACGGCAAGATGCTGGAAGCCAGGTCCCACACAAGCCAGTCGACGTCTGCCTCCTCCCAGTCCAGCAGGCCCGTCACGTGTCCGTTCTGGACCAGTACGTTGCCGGGAAAGATGTCGTTGTGCGTGACCCCGACGGTGGCTTGTCGGGTCGTCGCAATCCTCGAGATCAACTCGATCGTCTCGGTCCGGGCATGGGTGATCAGCGGAAGCCAACTATCGAACGCCGACGGCATCGGCCGGAGTGGAGGGATCGGTAGATCTCTGAGGCGCGGACGTCCGGGCCGAGGCTCCATGTCGAGCTGAACCGCGTGCAGCTGGCCGAGGGCTGCCGCGACTGCACGTCGATCGGCCGGTTCCGCCGGCTCACCCTTAACGTAAGGTGTGAGCCACACTGGCCGCTCTTTGTGCAGCAGGAAGGTTCGTCCATCCAGGGTGGGCAACGGAGCCGGAACTTCCGGCAGGTGAGGTCGCAGCAACGGCAGCAGCTGATGCTCCCACGACAGGCTTTGGAGATCGAGCGGCGGATGCTTAATGTGCAACACAACCGGCGGATCATCCTTCAGAAGAAACACATCGTTGGCAAAGCCCCCGGTAAGCCGCTCGGCAGAAACGGGCGTTCGGAGACCGTAGGCTGCGGCGACGGCCCCGACCAGATCTGCCCCAGGCTCGGCGGCATCGGCAGCAGGGCTCACCTGGCCAGTGTCTCTTGGGGAAATCGCGATAGCTGCGGACATAGAGTTTGACGGTGCGTCGCATCAGTCGCTGGCCGATCTTCACCGCGGTGGTGCTCGTCCTCGCACTCGGCGTCCTGACCAGCGGTGCAATCGCCACCGTACGGAAGTCGTTTCCCGAGACTTCCGCACGGCTGATGGTGTCCGGCCTCAAAGGTCAGGTCGAAGTGCTGCGCGACTCCTACGGTGTGCCGCACATTTACGCGGACAATCCTGAAGACCTGTTTGCGGCACAGGGATATGTGCACGCCCAGGACCGCTTCTTTGAGATGGACTTCCGCCGTCATCTTGCCGCCGGGCGGCTTTCGGAACTCTTTGGAAGCTCCCAATTCGAGACTGATGCCTACATCCGCACGCTCGGTTGGCGGCGGGTAGCCCAGCAGGAGTTGGGGCTGCTCGCACCCTCAACTCGCCGCTACCTCGACGCGTACGCCGCTGGCGTCAATGCCTACCTCGGCGGCCGGACAGCCGCCGACCTCTCGCTGGAATATTCCGTGCTCAGGCTGCAAGGCCTGCGTTACACCCCAGCGGCGTGGACGGCAGTCGATTCTGTGGCCTGGCTCAAGGTCATGGCCTGGGACTTGGCGTCGAACCACGCACAGGAGGCCGAACGCGCAATCATCACCGGCAAACTGGGTGCCGGACGTGCCGGAAATCTCTTCCCGAGATATCCGCTGGAGGACGACTTCGCACCCATTGTTAGACGGGGAGACGTTGTCGGTAAGACGTTTGATCCCACTGCCAGCCGGTCATCGGCACGACCACTTCCCGGCGGAGTCAGCGATGATCAGCTACGCAAGGCCAGCAGTGCACTGCAGAGCGCCGCGGAGATCAGCCGGGCGATTCCGCGGACGCTTGGCTCTGTGGAAGCCGAGACGGGTTCCAACTCCTGGGCGGTGGCAGGGTCCCGCACCGAAAGCGGCAGGGCGATCTTGTCCAACGATCCGCACCTTGCCACATCCATCCCGTCGCCGTTGGCCCAAGTTGGCCTGCACTGCCGTGTGCTGTCCGAGGCCTGCCCGTTCGACGTCGCCGGATTCAGCATGACCTCGTTGCCTGGCGTGGTGATCGGCAAGAACAACAAGATCGCGTGGGGCCTGTCAACCAGTTATGTCGACGTCCAAGACCTATACCTGGAGGACGTGCGTGGCGACACCGTCCGTAACGGTGAGAGCTATGTGCCGCTTCAAGTGATCACCGAGGAGATCCATGTCCGCGGCGAGGATCAGCCGCGGATCATCCGCGTCCGCTCCTCCCGGCATGGACCACTCCTCTCCGACGTGGACCAACAGTTGCAACAGGTTTCGGCCAGCAGATCTCCGACGACCGCTCAGTACGGGGTGGCGCTGAGCTGGACCGGGCTTCGGCCGGGCCGCAGCATGGATGCGCTGCTGGCCATTGACCAGGCCCAGAACTTCGCCGAGTTTCGCGGCGCGGCGGCGCTGCTGAGCGCCCCCTCCCAGAACCTCATTTACGCCGACACCGATGGCAACATCGGTTATCAGCTGTCGGGCACGGCTCCCCTTCGCCGTAAGGGAAACGGGATGAAGCCGTCGCCGGGCTGGGATCCGGACTACGACTGGAACGGTGGCATCCCGTTCGCCAAGTTGCCGTACGTCTACAACCCACCGAGTGGGTTTCTCATTGCCGCCAATCAGCAGGTGATCGGAAATCAGTATCCCTATCCGCTCGGCTCGACCTTCTCCTACGGGTGGCGCAGCCAGGAGATCATCGACAGGTTGCGCGCTGCGCCGCCACTGACCCTGGACGGTGCTGAGGAGATCTTCTACGACGACACCATCCGGTTCGCGGCGGATCTGGTACCGATCTTGCTCAAGATCAAGGTTCCTGACCCGTGGGTGGTTGAGGGGCAGCGCACGCTCGTTGGCTGGGACTACTCGGCGACCAAGGACTCCGCTGCCGCGGCGTACTTCAACGTCATCTGTCACAACATCTTCAAGCTCACCTTCCGGGACGAACTGCCCTCAGAAGACCTGTGGCCGACCGGCGGCGACCGCTGGTATGCGGTACTCGCGATCTTGATCAAGCAGGCCGCGAATCCGTGGTGGGACGACGTCAGAACACCTGACAAGATCGAGACTCGGGACGACATCTTGCTGGCCGCTATGACCAATGCCCGCAAGGAGATCACCTCGCTGATGGCGCGGGACACCGACCAATGGCAGTGGGGCAAGCTGCATAAGGTGCGGCTGCAGAATCCGACGCTCGGCAAAAGCGGGATCTCCCCGATCGAGAACCTGTTCAATCGTGGTCAGTATCAGGTCGGCGGTGGGCCAGCGGTGGTCAACGCCATGGCGTTCGACGACCGGCATGGCTATACCGTCACAGCTGCTCCCGCGATGCGTATGCTAATCGATCTTGGTGATCTTGACGCGTCGCGCTGGGTGAACCAGAGCGGCACATCCGGCCACGCATTCCATCGTCACTACGACGATCAGACCGAACTGTGGGCCAATCAACGACTTTGGCCGTTCGTCTCGTCCCGGGGAGCGGTCGAGGCCCGTACCACAACACGTCAGGAGCTCTTGCCCAGCGGCTGAGGAGGCAGCAACCAGCTCAGGATGATCCAGACTGGTGCCGTGATACGCCGCCGAGTGGTTGCCCGTGGACGCGTGCAGGGCGTGTTCTTCCGTGACACCTGCCGCCGACAGGCCTGGTCGCATCGCGTCTCCGGATGGGTCACCAACCGTGAGGACGGCGCGGTCGAGGCCGTCTTCGAGGGGGATGCGGCTGCCGTACAGGCAATGGTCGAGTGGGCGCGTAAAGGCCCAGCTCAGGCGCACGTGACAAAGCTGGAGGTTATCGAGGAGGAGCCACGGGGCGAGCTGGGTTTCTCGGTCCGTTGATCAAGTGCTGCGGAACTCAGAGATTGCAGAGAACCGACGGTTCGCAGGTGATCATCCGGGTCGGTGTGACGATGACATCCACACGGTGGTCCCAAGCATGTACCGGAATTGTCTCCAGCACTTCGTCATCGTTGAGCAGCACCCACACCGGTGCGCTCTGGGATGCATGACGCAGAGCTCGGTCGTACCAGCCACCGCCCCGGCCGAGACGGTCGCCGTGGAGGTTGGCGGCCAGACCCGGACAGATGATCAGTTCTGCCTCAGGAAGTTGCTCGCTCGGTACCAGGTCACCGGTTGGTTCCAAGATTGAGTACGCCCCAACGCGCAGTGCGTCGGGCCCTTCATACGGTGCCCATGCCGGCTTATCGAGACGACCGCCAATCGGGTGGGACAGCACCGGCAGCAACACCCGAACGCTATGCGCCGCCAGCCAGGCGACCAGCTGAAGGGTGCCCGGCTCTGAGCCGTTGGAAAGGTATGCCGCGACCGTGTCCGGAATCCGGTCCTCCAACGAGGCCTCAATCATCTCCATCCGTGCCTCGTCGTCATGTTCTCGCTGCGCCCTGGTGCGCGCGTCACGGCGGAACAGGACGGCTTTCCGGAGCGTTTGCTTGGCCCCAGCGATTGCGGCGGCGTCGATTGCCGCCATCGCCGCAAGGTCGGCGGCCTCTGGCTGGGTTTGCACGGACATAGCCTAGTCGCGCTGACGGCTGAAACGGCTTGCGGCGCGCCAGCGTGTCTCGGCGCCATGATCATCTTCTGCCCTCGTTCAGAAGCGGAAGGTCCGAGCCATCGGGGGTGGGCCGCATTACTGTGTGGAGCATGCCGTTGTTCACCCGTAAGGCAACCCATGAACCGCAGCCCGGCGCGCCACAGCTCGAGCCGCTCCCCGAGCCGCCGGAACCGGATCGTGGTCAGCTTCGATCGATGCAGGCCCATCGCCAGTATCTGCTCAGCTGCGTAAGCCCGCTCCGCCCCTTCCGCCAGCACATTCTCGATGCGGTCGGCCTGAACATTTGTGAGGACATTGTCTCCTCGGTCGACCTGCCCAGGTTCGACAATTCGGCCATGGACGGCTACGCCGTACGTGCCGAAGATGTGGCCCAAGCAAGCCAGGATGCGCCACGGAGCCTGCCCGTCGTCGGGGAAATCGCAGCAGGAAAAGCAGCCACACATCGGCTATCTCCTGGGACTGCGATGAAGATCATGACTGGAGCACCGGTTCCGCCCAATGCGAACACCATCGTTCCGTACGAGAACACCGATCGCGGCGAGCAGGACGTCAAGGTCTTTGCGCCCAGCGTCACGGGTCAGCACATCCGCCGGATTGGGGAGGACATCAAGTCTGGCGCTCAGCTCTACTGGGCGGGCGATCGCCTCGGGCCACGCGATATCGGGGTGCTTGCGGGAATCGGGCTGGACAAGGTGCAGGTTCGGCCACGACCGCGTGTGGTGGTGATCGCCACTGGATCGGAGCTGGTAGATCCGGGACTTGAGCTGAGCAACGAGCAGCAGATCTTCGACTCGAACTCCTATTTGCTGGCGGCTGCTGCGAAAGCCGCAGGCGCTCAGGTCTACCGAGTGGGTCAGGTTGGTGATGATCGTGTCGCGCTCAAGCAGCTGATCGGTGATCAATTACTGCGGGCGGATCTGATCTTGACCACGGGTGGCGTGAGTCAAGGGGACTTCGACATTGTGAAAGCCGTGATGCCTGAGATGGGTCCGTGTGACTTTGCGCAGGTCGCCATGCAGCCAGGCAAGCCGCAAGGCTTTGGATTGATCGGCTTTGACCGGGTCCCCATGATCATGTTGCCGGGCAACCCCGTGAGTGCGTTCGTTTCCTTTGAAGCATTCGTGCGTCCGGTTATCCGCAAGCTGATGGCGGTGCGGCCCTACGTGCGGCGAGTGGTGAGATGCCGGGCGGCGCACGATATGAAGTCCATTTCAGGCCGCCTGCAGCTAGCGCGCGGCATTGTCGGCGTCGATCACTCGGGTGGCCGCGAAGTGGAACTCGCGGGTGGGCACGGCTCGCACCTGCTTGCCGATCTTGCCCGAGCGAACGCCTTAGTGATCTTGCCCGAAGACGTCGAGTTCGTCTCCGCCGGCGACGATGTCGACGTGTGGCTGCTGGACGAGTCGCCGGGATGACCTAGGGGACTGCCGTGAGCGAGGATCGTTTCCCGCATCTCAGCGCCGCCGGCGACGCCCGAATGGTTGATGTTTCTGACAAGGCCATGACTGCGCGCTCGGCGACGGCAGCCGGGCGAGTGTTCCTCAGCGCCGACTGCGTTGCAGCTCTCCGAGATGGCACGGTGCCGAAAGGTGATGCGCTCGCTGTGGCCAGGATTGCGGGTATCCAAGCGGCAAAGAAGACTCCCGATCTCATTCCGCTGTGCCATCCCTTGTTCATCAGTGGCGTCGATGTCACAGCGGAGCTGACTGACGATGGCGTGGAGATCACGGCAACGGTCAAGACGACCGGGCGGACTGGCGTGGAGATGGAAGCGCTGACCGCGGTGGCGGTGGCCGGGCTCGCATTGATCGACATGATCAAGGCCATCGATCGCGCGGCGGTGATCAGCGACGTACGGGTGCTGTCCAAGTCAGGAGGGCGTCGCGGCGACTGGTCTCGCGAGGGCGATTCATGATCGAGCGTGCGCTCGTGATCACTATCTCGACACGAGCAGCCGCCGGGGCCTATCCGGACAAGTCCGGTCCGATCATCGCGGCTGCTCTTGATGATCTTGGTTTTACGGTGTCGGGTCCCCTTGTGGTACCCGACGGAGATGCGGTCGGCGCTGCGCTCCGCGATGCCGTGGCGGCTGGCCATGCTGTGGTGATCACTACAGGTGGTACTGGGCTGAGCCCTACTGATCACACGCCTGAGCAGACCAGAGGTGTGGTGGAGCGAGAGGTTCCACAGCTTGCAGCGGCGATCGCTCGGTATGGCACTGATCATGGTGTGCCGACAGCGATGCTGAGCAGGGGAGTCGCTGGAGTTGCGGATCGCACCTTGATCGTGAACCTGCCTGGGTCGAGCGGTGGCGCCCGAGACGGAATGGCAGTGTTGGGACCGGTACTGATGCATGCGGTCAGCCAGCTGCGAGGTGGAGATCACTGAGATGGCCAGCAGGGAGCAGCCGCAGCAGGGACTGACCGGGCTGGGTGGCTTCGGTCGGCACCACTGGCCGGTCACCTTGCGGCACGGCCCGGTGATCCTCGCGCCACTGCGCCATCGGGACCGAGCGGCCTGGGAGCGAGTACGGCGCGAGAATGCGACTTGGCTGCGACCTTGGGAAGCAACCCTTCCTCCCGGCTCGCAGATCGGGCCGTCGACGTACGCGGGGCTGGTTCGTTCGGTGAGCCGTCAGGCCCGTGAGGGACGGATGCTGCCGTGGCTGGTGTTCTACGAAGAGCCGTCGAATCGCTCCAAGCCGAGGCTGGCGGGTCAGCTGACTGTGAGCGGCATCGTTGGCGGGTCGGCGTCTTGGGGCCAGATCGGCTACTGGGTCGACCAGCAGCTGGCGGGGCGTGGCATCATCCCGACGGCGGTCGCGCTGGCCGTCGACTACTGCTTCCAAGTCATGTCGCTGCACCGCATCGAGATCGCGATCAGACCCGAGAACACCAAGAGCCTTCGAGTGGTGGCCAAGCTGGGCTTCCGGCCCGAAGGGTTACGGCCGCGCTATCTCCATATCGATGGGGACTGGCGTGATCATTTGGTCTTTGCGCTGAACGCCGAAGAGGTTCCGGAGGGGCTTATGCAGCGATGGGAGAACCTTCGGCAGCGTTGACCACATCCGTCACATTCGTTTCTTGCGACACACCGCTCAAGATCACCTGAGGAAGGCAGCCGGAACCGTACCGTCTGGGTGTGGGTACGACCGGTGTAATTTTCGCTGCCATCGCGATTGCGTGGCTGGCGTATCTCGTCCCACATTTCGTACGCCGTCGCGATGACGAGGACTTGCTAGAGGATCCCGATCCAGCTGATCGCTTCTCCGACTCGATGCGTATCGTCCGCCATGGCACTGCTCCACTTCTTGATCAAGACCTTGAAGAGATCGCACCTTTCGAGGTCTCGACGCCGCAGACCCGGCGGGCTGCGGTCAACGATCTGCAGCGGCTCGAGCGGCTAGCCGCCTCGAGGCGGCGGCGCGTGCTGCTGGCGTTGATGGTGGCGCTGAGTGCCGTGATCGCCTTCTGTGCAGTGGGTCTCATCCCGTGGTGGAGCACCGCCATCCCTGGTGGACTGGTGTTGATCTTCGTTGTGATCGCGCGGATCAGCGTTCGGATCATGCTGAAAGGACTCGATGCGCGCTATCGCGAGATCCGCCATGGCAACAATGAGTCGACGATCTTTCTGAGCCGAAAGGACTTCGCCAAGAGCGGTCTAGCGGCGCATCCGTCGAGCGGCAAGGCCCACTCAGCGGAAAGACCTGGCACGCTGTGGGATCCGATCCCGATCACTATGCCGACCTATGTTTCAAAGCCGCTGGCGCCTCGGACCGTTCGCACGATCGATCTCTCCGGCCCAGGGATGTCGTCATCGGCTCGGCATGAGGGGCCGGTCACCGCGGACAGGCCCGACTCGGCATCCGACCCACCTCCGGCTGACGCCGGCGGCGAATCGCGCAAGATAGCCTCCGCCTGACGGTGGTAAAGTCTCGGTGCTGATCGGACCACCCCGGTCCGCGGGGCTATGGCGCAGCCGGTAGCGCGTCTCGTTCGCAACGAGAAGGTCAGGGGTTCGAGTCCCCTTAGCTCCACCACCTCAAATATGCCTTTGACTAGGGCGTTTGTCCTCATGGCAGCTAGCTGGATTCCCCAGTACTTCTCGCATGTGCCCCCGGTGTTGCCCTCGATACGGTTCTCGGCCCAAGCCCGCAGCGTCTGAGAAGGTCAGGGTTGCTCCACCGAGTGTGCGGCCAGCCCTAGGAGCCCAAGATCGATGCCTGCAGGTGTTGCGGGCTTCCACGGCAAGGAGTCGCTCTTCGGTCCGTCCGCGAAGGCGATCACACGCTGCCCGTGGTCTAGCCCGTGACGGGTGCGGATATCGTGCCGGTGTGTGTCTCGAACCCCGAGCACGGTCACACTTCTCGCAGCGGGCCTTGGTTCCGAGGGGGTTTGCCGATGGCAACTGAGTCGGCCTGTCTCCTGCTCACTGATATCTCGGGGTACACGGGCTACCTCGCGGGGGTCGAGCTCGATCACGCGCAGGACATCCTCGCGGATCTCATGAACACGATCATCCGCGCGCTACGACCCGCCTTCCGGCTCGCCAAGCTCGAGGGCGACGCGGCGTTCATGTACGCGATCGTGGAGAAGTTAGATGGGTCGCTGCTCCTCGACACGATCGAGCGTTGTTACTTCGGCTTCCGACGTCGCCGCCGTGACGTGCGGCAGATGACGTCGTGCGAGTGCAATGCGTGCGTGCGCATCCCCGAACTCAACTTGAAGTTCGTCGTGCACCATGGCACGATCCTGCGCCAACGCGTCGCCGGTCAGGACGAGCTGCTGGGAGCCGATGTCATCCTCGTCCACCGGCTACTCAAGAACGACGTGATCGCATCGACGGGAATCGAGGCATACGCGCTGTTCAGCCAGCAGTGCGTCGACGCGATGGATGTTGACGTGTCCGCGCTTGGTATGCGCGCCTACAGCGAGGCCTACGAACACATCGGAGCCGTATCCGGGTGGGTCCACGACCTCGGCCGGCGCTGGCAGGAGGAAGAGTCGCGCACCCGCGTGATCGTGGACATGCGCCGGGCGGTCTACCATCTCGACACGCCGACCCCGGCCCCGCCGCAGGTCGTCTGGGAGTTCGTGACGACGCCGGGCCGACGGATCACTTGGCAGCTTGGGGTGACCGGGGTGGAGGTGATCGCGACGGGCAACCGTCGAGGGGTTGGGGCCACCAACCACTGCATGCACGGCAAAAGCGCGGTCGTCGAGGAGATCCTCGACTGGCGTCCCTACGACTATCTCACCTACCGGATCACCCTTCCGACACCGATGGGGCTCATCCGCTTTGTCACGACAACGGAGTTCGAGCCCGCGCCCGGCGGGACGATCCTCCACCAGCGGTTAGCGGCGCCCAAGACACCCAAGGAGCGCGCCATCATGGAGCAGATCGTGCCCTCGATAGCGGAGGCAGTGCGGACGAGCACAACCCATCTGACCGAGCTGCTCGATGAGGAGCTCGAGCGTCGCGGGCGGGACGCCATCGAGGAGCCCCCGCTGCCACGGCCACGACCGGATGGACCGGCAGGACCCGGTCGATTCTCATCTCGATAGGTTTGCCGGGCGGGGTCGCGACGAGACCTCGAGCAGCAGCGATCATGGCCCCTCGTGCTTGCCGGCACTTGCGGTAGCCGGCGATCTACTCGGGTGATCACCGCGGGGGCTGATCCCGACCCTGGGTTCGTGCCGGTCGCCATCGGAAGCTAAGCCTCCACCGTGTACCCCATGTGTGCCCCAGGCTGCAACCAAGGTGCTTCTGCCTCTGCAACATGCACGTTAATCACGTGATGCTCACGGCTAACCATGTGGACGCGATGCCTTCCCAACAAGAAGGTCAGGGGTTCGAGTCCCCTTAGCGACACCTCTGTGATGAGTCGAGACATCGGCTGCGGTGGCGCGGTTTTGCCGGATCGAGATGCCGGCTGGGGTGTGGCCGTGGTCTGTTTGGGTGGTCCGGGAGGTAGTCGGCGGGGTTGGTAGTCCCGTGTCGGGTCCAAGGTCAGTT
>JAICEV010000071.1 GCA_025923975.1 Propionibacteriaceae bacterium | reverse complement strand
GACGAGCGTCGCGCCCCGAGTGTCTGAACCGGAGCTTGGTCTGGAATCGGGGGTGCTGCGTGCGCTCCGCTGGGCCCCTGAGGACCTCGATCCGGACTACCCAGTCCGGTTGGCCAACGCGGGCTCGCAGCACTTGATATTGGTAACCAAGACGAGGGAGCGGCTGGCCGATCTCGACTACGACTTCGACGCTCTCGCGAATGTGATGCGCAATCACGGGTTGGTGACTGTCGATCTGGTATGGCCAGAATCCAAGAAGCGCTACCACGCCCGCAATCCATTCGCCGGCAGCGGAGTCGTCGAGGATTCCGCCACAGGCACCGCTGCTGCAGCATTTGGCGGTTACCTAAGAGAACTGGGCCTGATTGGTGAGAATGCCGGATTCACGATCATCCAGGGCGCCGACATGGGCAGCACAAGTGAGATCAACGTGAGCATAATCGGAGGCGAACCCGGAATACGGGTCAGTGGCACCGCCCACCGCATGGACGGCTAATTCCGCCGCCGCGGCATCCTCCCAGCCTCGCCGTCGCTACCAGTTGATGTGGAGCGGTCGCCCTTCCTCGTATCCTGAGTTGGCCTGGACGCCGACCACGGCCAACTCATGGAACTCCTCGAGGTTGGAGGCGCCGGCGTAGGAGCAGCTACTCCGTATGCCGGTCACGATGGAGTCAATGAGGTCCTCGACGCTCGGGCGTTCCGGGTCCAGATACATGCGTCCGGTCGAGATGCCCTCCTCGAAGAGCGCCGCACGCGCCCGATCGAAGCCGGAGGAATCCTTGGTGCGCATCTTCACTGCCCGCGCCGAAGCCATCCCGTACGACTCCTTGTACATCCGTCCTTCCGCGTCGGTCATCAAGTTGCCAGTGCTCTCATACGTCCCGGCGAACCAGGAGCCAATCATCACGCTGCTAGCCCCCGCAGCGAGCGCAAGAGCGACATCACGCGGATGGCGGACGCCGCCGTCAGCCCAGATCGATCGTCCTGCAGCGCGGGCCGCCTCGGCACATTCCAGCACGGCGCTGAACTGAGGCCGGCCGACGCCTGTCATCATCCGTGTGGTGCACATGGCGCCTGGACCAACCCCGACCTTGATGACATCCGCGCCAGCGCCCACCAGGTCGTTGACTCCGTCAGCGGAGACCACATTGCCTGCGACCAGTGGAACCCGACGCCCTTGCATATCGGACAGACGATCCCGGATCTCCCGCACTGCCTTGAGCGACTCGAGCATCCGCTCCTGGTGACCGTGTGCGGTATCGACAACCAACACATCGATGCCGGCATCCAGCAACGCCTCGGCCCGAATCGCGACGTCACCGTTGATCCCGAGCGCGGCGCCGATCATGAGCCGACCTTCTGGATCCAGAGCGGGGCGGTAAAGCGTGGAGCGCAGCGCGTGCTTTCGCGTCATCACGCCGAGCAGCTTCTCGTTCTCCATGACCAGCGCTACCTCGAGATGCCGGTGGGTCAGCTCGTCGAAGATTTCGGTTGGCGATGACTCGGGGCTGGTGATGAGTAGGTCGCCCGACATCACCTGGTGCACCTGGGCGAACCGGTCGACACCAGCGGCTTCGACATCACTTACCGTGCCGAGCGGTTGACCGTTCTCGATCACTACGGCGAGACCGTGCGCCCGTTTTGGAATCAGAGAAAGCGCCTCGCCCACAGTGGTGTGCGGCGTCACCGAGACGGGGGTGTCATAGATCGGATGTGACCGCTTGACCTTGCCGATCACCTCGGCGACGACATCGGTCGGGATGTCCTGCGGGACGATGGCGATCCCGCCACGACGTGCCACTGTCTCAGCCATCCGACGACCTGAAATCGCGGTCATATTCGCCACGACTAGGGGCAAGGTGGTACCGATCCCGTCGGTGCTCCGAAGGTCCACATCAAGCCGCGAGGCGATCGCCGAACGCCGCGGCACCATGAACACATCGGAGTAGGTCAGGTCGTACGGTGGCAGTTCCTTGAGAAATCGCACGTGCTACATTCTCACCGGCCCGGCACCGTTTGCCTATTCGCCGTTCGCGAAATGAGCTTGCTGGATCGGCCGCTCACTCCCAGACGAGCCGGCTTAGCCAGGGTGCCGAAGTAGCTAACGGTCGCTCGGAGTTGCATCGGGCTCCGTCGTGGTCTCAGCCTCGGACGTTGGTTCTGTCGTTGTCTCCAGGGGCTCAGAGCTGGCGGATTCACGTGGCTCGGAGGTCGGAGCTTCACTCGCCTCATCCGTCGCTTCGGTGGTCGCCTTGCTCGTCGGCCTTTCCGACGGTTGCTTCTTCTTGGTATCCGACTCCTGGCCGGACCTACCCTCGCTGACCTGTTGGAACGTGGTGCCGTCGCCTCCTGACAAGGCGTGACCGGTGACTAACTCGATTGCCGTCAGAGACACCCCCGCAATGCCGAAGATGGCCAGGGCTGCGACGACGACGCGCTTCCAATTCAATTTCGGGCGGGGACGGCGTGGCCCTCGCTCGGGCTCCGGTTGCACAAGGTGGCTGCGCTGGCCTGCGATATGACCTTCGCTGTCGGCCACGATGTCGATCACGGTGGGCTCATCCACCTCATTCGGCTGCCCCGTATAGAAGACTGTCTTGACCTTCTCACGCGTACGACGAATGGACGCCGTGTAAAGCGCGCTAGCGACAGCAGCGACGATACTGGCGAGCGCCGCACCGACCAGGGTGCCAGCCGCACTCAGCTGAGATCCGAGCGCCGCCGCCGTCATGGCGGCTAACGCGCCACCGATGACCTGGGCAATGGAAAGATCGAGCGCTCTCTTGGACTTCTTATCGCCTGCTTGATGTCTGGCATCTGAGCCGGACGTACGATTCGTCAGCTTTTGATTAGTGCTCATGTCCTCTTGGGTCTACTCGGGCGTCATGACCGCCGGGCGGTCTCGTCCAGACGCGTCAACGCCTGCTGGTTCCGAATCATTGTCAGGTTTTGCGAAGAGTGAGCAATCCCACAATCTCCCTGCATTGGAAGTGACGCAGGAGCGCCAGCTCCCGTAGCTCTGCACAGGGTTCTTTGCGCTCCACACGCGTTGCACAAAGTGTGCAGACCGTCAGGAACCAACGTATACGTGGGTTGCCGACGAGGGGAGTGGCCGGGTCAGAGAGTGGGATCCACCAGCAGCAACGGCAGCGCCCCTGGATTCATGCGAGAACCCGGGGCGCAGTAGGCGAATCCAGTCACTTGGCCAGGTGGTGTTCCTCTTCGGCTTCGATGGCGTGATGCTCACCGTCGCCAATGATCATTGGGTGCAGGTGGTGATGCTCGGCCTCTTCGATTTCGGCCCGGGTAGGCCGGCGCAGCGTGTCGATGAAGAAGAACCGGGTTGCCTTACGACGGAGCTGCTCCCGCCTGATCTCCTTCTCGGAGTATCCGTCGGTGTCGGTTGCCGGCAGTAGAGCGGGAATGTCCTCGTGCTGGGTCAGCGTGAAGGCCTGGGCCGCACTGATCGGCCGGTGCCGTTCGGAGTACTTTCCTGAAGGAGCGCGATCGATGACACCGGACTCAGCGCCATGGAGCATCCGATCACGATCGGCGTGCTGCAATCCAATGCAGATCCGCTTGGTCACCAGGAATGCGATCACCGGTGCCACGAACACTGCTACCCGCAAGAAGTAGGTCACGGCGTTGAGCGATACGTCGAACTGAGTAGCGACCAGGTCGTTGCCACCGCCGATCCACAGCATCGCGTAGCCGGTCATCGCGGCTACCCCGAACGCGGTGCGCGTGGGGTTGTTGCGGGGACGGTCGAGGAGGTGATGCTCGGACTTGTCGCCGGTGACCCAAGCCTCGACGAAGGGGTAGATAGCCATCAAGCCGAAGAACAGGCCCATCAGCCCGAGACCAGGTATGGCCACGTTCCACGACCAGGTCGTTGATCCGATGTGCCATTCCCAGTTCGGCATGATACGAATGCCACCCTCGACGAAGCCCATGTACCAGTCCGGCTGAGAGCCGGCGGTCACTTCCGCCGGGTTATAAGGCCCGAACACCCAGACCGGGTTGATCTGCATCACCGCGCCCATAAGCGTCAGAACACCGAAGACGATCAGGAAGAACCCACCCGCCTTGGCGGCGTACACGGGGAAGACCGGGTAGCCAACGACGTTGCCCTGCACCCGGCCTGCCCCGGGGTACTGGGTGTGCTTGTGGTAGACCACCAGTGCTAGGTGAACTGCGATCAGCCCCAGCAGCAGGGCAGGGACCAGCAGGATGTGCACCATGTACAGCCGAGGGATGATGAGCTCGCCGGGGAACTCACCGGCGAAGACGAAGAACTCGGCCCAGGTGCCAATCACCGGTATCGCCCGGATCAGCCCGTCAACGAACCGCAGGCCAGTGCCCGACAACAGGTCGTCCGGCAGCGAGTAGCCGGTGAAGCCATTGATGATGCCCAGGGTGAGCATGGCTACGCCGATCAGCCAGTTAATCTCACGCGGCTTGCGGAAGGCGCCGGTGAAGAAAATGCGCAGGCTGTGGGTGAGCATCGCGGCGACAAAGACCGCGGCCGCCCAGTGGTGCATCTGCCGCAGCAACAGACCGCCGCGAATGTCGAAAGAAATGTCAAGCGTCGATGCGTACGCCTCCGACATGTGCAGTCCGCGCAGCAACTCGTAGCTGCCCTCGTATTCGATCTCTGCCATCGACGGCTTGAACCAAATGGTCAGAAAGATGCCGCTCAGAATCAAAACGATGAATGAGTACAGCGCGATCTCGCCGAGGAGGAACGACCAGTGGTCGGGGAACACCTTGCGCAGGAACGGACGGCCCAATCCCGCAATACCGAGCCGATCGTCGAGCCACTTAGTGGGTCCAGCGGCGGCCTTGAAGACGGGCCCGAGCTCCTTCTTGGGAGTCTGTGCCTGGACTGCGGTCTCATCATTGACCGTGGCGGCTGGCTCGGCCATCAGTTATCGCCTTCTTTGAAATCATTGCGCGAGTCCCGCTCAAAATAGCTCGGTCCGACCGGAACCGTGAAGTCGCTTCGGGCGATGATGTAGCCCTCAGCGTCGGTTGTGATCGGCAGCTGGGGCAATGCGCGTGCCGCTGGGCCGAAGACCACCACTCCTGAGTTGCCCAGGTCGAAAGTCGACTGGTGACACGGGCACAGCAGGTGGTGCGTCTGTTGCTCCCACAGGCTGATCGGGCAGCCCACATGGGTGCAGATCTTGGAGTAGCAGAGAATGCCGCCGATCGCCCAGTCCTGGCGCGAGGGCGGGATAGTGATGGTGTTCGGATCCATCCGGACGACGATGACAGCCGCCTTGGCCTTCTCAATTTGGAACTCGGCGCCCTCAAGCTCTTGCAGATTCGCGGGCTCGCCGTTAATCAGCTGGCCGATCTCGATGTCCTCGGGCTTGATCGGTGTGAAGGTGATGTCTTGAACGACGCGTACACCCGGTGCCCAGATTGTCTTCTCGATGGTTTCGGCGCGCTTCTTCTTGGTAGGCCACGGGCCAAGATCGGCGAGCCCGACAATCATCGGCAGCAAGATCGTGGCGAGGGCTGCCAGCAGTGTGCGACCAATGATCTTCCGCCTGGTGATCTTGGACTCGTCAACAACCTTGTCCAGTTCGGTCAGCATGTAGTTCTTGTCGGCCTCGCTGGACGCTGCGCTGTGCCGGTAGTCGATCTTCTCCTCGTCATCCATCAGCTTCCGGGCCCAGTGCACAGCGCCAATGCCGAGGAAAAGCAGCGCGAGGCCGAAGGTCAGGCCGAGGAGGAGGTTCCGGCTGTTGGCTTGCAGCGGACCAAAGTCCACCCAGGCGTCGCCCGGAACTGCGAAATAGACAACGACGAATCCGATGGACAGAATCGGCACCAGGCCAAAGAAAGTGGCCACTTGGCGAGTCGCCCGATCGGCAGCCTTCTCGTCGACATCGGTGAGCCGTGGCAGGTGCTCTTCTAAGCCCGGATCCGGAACCGGGTAACGTTCCTCGTCAACGGTGGCAACCTCGGTGCCAGGCTGACCGTGGGCCGTATCGTCACTCACTTGGCTTTCGCCCCCTTGGCTGCAATCCACATAGCAAAGAAGACCAGGCCGCCCAGGCCCACGATCCAGGCCCACAGACCCTCACTCACTGGTCCGAGGCCACCGAGCGCCAGACCACCGGCGGCAGGTTGCTCGTGGAGGGCGTTGAGGTAGCCGATGATCGCACGCTTGTCCTCCGGCGTAAGCACCTCATCGGAGAAGACCGGCATTTGCTGCGGACCGGTCAGCATTGCCAGATAAAGCCGCTTGTCGTCGAGGCCTACCAGCGGTGGAGCGTACTTGCCGTTGGGCAGCGCGCCACCTGCACCTTCGAAGTTGTGGCAGGCAGAGCAGTTGGTGCGGAACAGTTCGCCGCCACGAGCCAGATCCTCCGCGCTGATGTTCGCCGGCGTGTACTCCGCGGGCTCTGGGATCGCTGGCCCAGGGCCGAGGGTCGCCACGTACGCTGCGAGCGCCGCGATCTCCTCGTCTGAGTAGCGGTTCGGCTTGGCTGCAGCCTGTTCTCCAGGCCTGGCCATCGGCATCCGTCCAGTGCTGACTTGGAAGTCCACCGCCGCGGCGCCGACACCGGCGAGCGGGGGCCCCTGGATCGTGCCGCTGGTCTGGCCTTCGCCGTTCAGTCCATGGCAGGAAGCGCAGCCGACGGCGAACAGTGCCCTACCCTCTTCGACCTGCTGGGTCACAGTGTCATCGGCCGACACCTGGACAGGGGGAGCAACCACGCTGTAGAGCGCGCCCATCATAAAGAGCCCGAACACCAGCAGCAATGCCTTGGCTGCCGGGTGCCGGCGCCGGGAAGACAGGAGTCGCACTCGGATCCCTCTCATGTCCTGATTCAGGTGTGGGCCAAACATATTCAGTTGTCTTGGGCCGGAAAAGGGCGCCGGCCTGTGATTTTCCTTGCTTATCGAAGGATGTAGATGACGCCGAACAGCGCAATCCATACCACGTCGACGAAGTGCCAGTAGTAAGACACCACAACCGCGCTGACGGCCTGCTCGTGAGTGAACGTACGAGCCAAGAAAGTGCGGCCCATCACCAGCAGGAACGCTATGAGGCCGCCGGTGACATGCAGGCCGTGGAAGCCAGTGGCCAGGTAGAAGACCGACCCGAACACATTGGAGGAGATGGTCAAACCCTCGCCGATCAACGCGGAGTACTCATACACCTGGCCACCGATGAAGAACGCCCCCATCAGGTAAGTGAGCGTGTACCACTCCCGCAGCCCCCAGCGCCGCAGATTGAACAGCCCTCCCGATCGCCTGACTTGGGCCCGCTCGGCGGCGAACACGCCCATCTGGCAGGTGAATGAGCTAGCAACCAGAATACTGGTGTTGAAGATCGCGAACGGGATGTTGATCAGGTCGCCTTGGGATTGCCAGAGCGACTCTGTCCCCGTCGCCGCAGCCTGGGAGTTGGTGACGTTTCGGATGGTGAAGTAGGCCGCAAACAGAGCCGCGAAGAACATCAGCTCCGATGCGAGCCAGATGATCGTCCCGACAGCGACCGGCTCGGGCCGATTCTCACGACCCCGCAGGCGAGATTGTGGAATGGGGTGCAGCGCCCCCTCCGGCATGGTCATGGATCCGGAGACGGCGTGTGTGTGCATGGCCACGAGGTCATTATTGCCGTAACCCGTGCTGAGGTCACCCCACGGCACAACTTTGTTATCCCGAGTCGCTAGCGCATCGTGACAACATATTGATGCGCTTCGACAAGGCAAGATGCTCGTTGTGTGGTGCCTTGGTGAGGCCTGCAGTGGCGCGCTCAGCCGACACTAGGCTGGGCTTGTGTTCACCAGGTTCGCCATGGTGCTCGTTCCGCTGCACGCCACACCAACCGACCAGCCGCCTCCGCTGACTCCATATCGGCTTTTGACTGAATGGACCTGGGAGTGGTCGATGGCCGTCGGCATCGCTATTGCAGCAGGGCTCTACATTGCTGGGTTGGTCGTGATGCACCGCCGGGGCGATCGCTGGCCCGTACCGCGCAGCTTCTCGTTCCTGCTCTGCGGGCTTGGGTCCATTGCCATTGCGACGATGTCGGCGCTGGGTACCTACGACACGGTGCTCTTCAGCATTCACATGGTGCAGCACATGATCTTGATGATGGTGGCTCCGCTGTTCCTGGCGCTGGGCGCACCGGTGACCCTCGCCTTGCGGACCCTCCGCCCCCGACCGCGCGCCATGCTGCTAGCCGTGCTGCACTCAAAGGTGGCCCGAGTATTCACGTTCGCGCCGCTGACACTCGCGCTGTTTATCGCGACTCCGTTCGTGCTGTATTACTCGCCGTTTTACGAGATCTCACTCCGCTCGGGGTTCTGGCATGCGTTTCTGCATCTGCACTTCCTGATCATTGGCTGCCTGCTGATGTGGCCACTGGTGGGAATCGATCCAGTTCCTGGAAGAATCAGTTATCCGCTACGGCTGCTCATGCTGTTCCTGATGCTGCCCTTCCATGCATTCCTTGGTATCTCGATCATGAGCTCGACCACGCTGATCGCGGAGAGCTGGTACCTGGCGTTCAATCGGGCGTGGCCGCCCAGTCCGCTGGATGATCAGTATCTCGCTGGCGGAATCCTGTGGGCTTCGGGAGATGCCCTGGCTTTGCTGATGCTGATTGCGCTCTTCGCCCAGTGGTACGCGCACAGCCAGCGAGAGGCTCGCCGGGAGGATCGTCGACTTGACCGGCTGGAGGCGCAATTACAGCGAGCAGCGGAGGCGCCTATCGGCGCACGCGATGATAAGGAGCCGACACGCTACGATCAGGCCCGGGCCGGCCAGGCGGCCGATGCTGAGATGCGACCGGCTGGCACTGGAGGACAACCAGGAGATGATCAATGAACCGCGATGAGCGCCCTCAAGATGACGAGGCTCTGACGATCCTGCTGTACGCCTCGGACCGGACGACGCGACAGAACGTCCGATTGGCGCTGGGGCGCAAGGTGGCAGCCGACCTGCCGCCAGTGCGCGTTCTCGAGGTAGCGACCCAGCCGGCCGTCGTAAGCGCGATGGACGCCGGCGGCATCGATCTGGCGATCCTGGACGGCGAAGCAGTGCCCGGTGGCATGGGGTTATGTCGCCAACTGAAGGACGAGATTTTGCGCTGTCCGCCGATCTTGTTGTTGATCGGGCGTCCGGACGATGCGTGGCTGGGAACCTGGGCGCGTGCTGACGGCGCCGTAGCGCATCCGGTGGACCCGCTCCGCTTGCCTGCCGCGGTAGCAGCACTGCTGCGTGCTCGGCTGTCCACCGAGACCGCGGTCGCGCGGACGACCTCGGCGAGCTGACTCGTGGGGATCACTATGAACTGGCCGGAACTGCTGAGTGGCCTCGTCCGAGGCGAGAACCAGACAGCCAAAGCCACCGCCTGGGCGATGGAACAGATTCTGAGCGGTGAGGCGACGCCTGCGCAGTTGACTGCGTTTGTGATCGCCCTGCGCAGCAAGGGCGAGACGGTCGAGGAGCTGACTGGCCTTGCCGACGTGATGATCGAGTTTGCTACGCCTATCGAGATAGGCGGGCCGGCAGTCGACGTCGTGGGCAGCGGAGGCGACCGGTCAAACACGGTGAACATCTCGACCATGGCGGCGATCGTGGCCGCCGCTGCTGGCGCGAAGGTTATCAAGCATGGCAATCGGGCGGCATCGTCGGCGTGCGGCGCCGCCGATGTCCTCGAAGCGCTCGGTGTTGTACTCGACCTGTCACCAGAGGCTCAGCAGCAAGTAGTGGACCAGGTCGGGATCGGCTTCTTGTTCGCTCCCCAATACCACCCTGCGCTGCGGCACGCGGCTGCGCCGCGTCGCGAGCTCGGTATCCCTACAACCTTCAATTTCCTCGGACCCTTGGCAAATCCGGTGCAACCCATCTCACAGGCCGTCGGCGTGGCTGATCCTCGCATGGCTGAACTCATGGCCGGGGTCTTCGCGGCCCGTGGCAACTACGGTCTTGTGGTTCATGGTGGTGATGGCCTCGACGAGCTGACGACGACGACCTCGTCGACCGTGTGGGTGTACGCGGATGGAGAAGTCGAGCGGATGGAGTTCGATCCGATAACGCTCGGCGTACCCAGGGCGAGCGTCGCCGACCTGGTAGGCGGAGACGCACCTGCCAATGCCGAGGTGGTGCGCGAGGTGGTCGCCGGTGAACCCGGCCCGGTTCGCGATGTGGTCGTCCTCAACGCTGCTGCTGCGCTGGTCGCGTACGGCAAGCCCGCGACAGGTCGGCTGGAGGCAGACTTCGCCGACGAGCTGGAGCGGGCACGGCTGGCAATCGACTCGGGTGCGGCGCAAACCAAGCTGCAGGAGTGGATCGCGGCTACCCAGTCGGTCCGCTAGCGCTCGACACCCGTCGGCTGAAGAAGCCGTACCCATCCGGAAACTGGTCAGTAACCACAACCAAATCGCCGATTTGCAGGTTGTTCTTGACCAGTTTCCGCATTGGACGAGGCGGTGCCCCCGGTGCGCCTAGGCGGGGTGAACCGCCTCTCGACATGCCCGCCGGCCCTTCCAGTTGGCGGGTCGATTTACTGCCGTGGAACGCCCGTCAACTCAGCGAATGGTGAGCGTCCTGAGTGCGTCGTCGGCCTGCCGAGCCATGTCGGAGTCGGCATCATTCGGCACCGCGCTGGCCGCCATGATCAAGGACCCGTCGTCAAGTCTGACCAACAGCGCCGTGACAGTGTCATAGCGGCTGGGCAGTCCGTGCACCGCGTAGTGCACTTGAGCAGAGAACAGTATCGCCGGCTGCCCATCTACGGTGCGCTGTCGCCCCGTCATGCCCTTTATCTTCGTTGGGTGCCGGTCGAAGATCGCCTGACTCAAGCGGCGCAAGGCACGTGCGCCTTCGGTCTGTAGGTCACCTGAGTTGCCAGGTTCGGCTATCCGGCCGAGCAGCACGACGGAAGACCAGTCGTGTTTGCCGTCATAGCGAACGTGCACTGGAGCGCTCGCCCAGAACAGCAGATCGAGCACCCCCGGGATAGCCATCGGATCGGGGGACAGCACGTATGGATCACTCGGCATCGTGAGCGAGGCCGGTCCTATCGTGGCCGCCCTGGTGCGCTCGTCGAGGTGGCCAATCGGATCAGTAGCGCCGCCACCGGCGCTCGGCAAACCAGCTGGGCCGCCCACAGCACGCGGCGCCGAGGTGTTCGATGGATCACGCCAGATCGCCAGACCGAGACCGATCGACGCACTGACGAACAGTGCAAATCCAAGGGAGAGAACAACGGCGACCCGCAAGGGCGAGGCACCGCGTAGAGGTGCTGCACTTTCGGCCGCATCAGCAATCCCGACCGGTACCGGCGGCGGTGCCTGGGCTGAGTCGCTGGTCACCTCGGCCCAGCTGCTGCCATCCCACCAGCGGTAGAGTCCAGTCGCGCCGGCTGGGTCTGGGTACCACCCAGGTCTCGGGGCGACGGTCACGCCTTTGAGCCTATGCGGGCCTGCGAAGCGCGCCTGCTCGTAATGCGCATT
>JAICEV010000070.1 GCA_025923975.1 Propionibacteriaceae bacterium | reverse complement strand
TCGGTATCCACTCCCACATCGGCTCACAGATCTTCGACGCCGAAGGGTTCGAGGTGGCGGCTCGCCGTACCCTGCGCCTGCACGCCGATTTCGCAAAGCAGACCGGCGTTGAGCTGGGCGAGCTAGACCTTGGCGGCGGTTTCGGCATCGCTTATACCAGTGCCGACACGCCGTCTACGCCCGCTGCGCTGGCGGAAGATCTTCGAGAGATCATCGCCCAGGAATGCTCAGCTCTTGGGATAACGATTCCGCACCTTTCCATTGAGCCGGGTCGCGCTATCAGCGGTCCCAGCACGTTTGCCCTCTACCAAGTCGGCACCGTCAAGACCGTCGCGCTGGGTGGCGGAGCTAGTCGCCTCTATGTGGCGGTCGACGGCGGAATGAGCGACAACATCCGCACTGCCCTGTACGCCGCGGAGTACTCAGCGACGCTGGCTTCACGCCGATCCGCGGCGCCGCCGGTGTTGGCCCGGGTGGTCGGCAAGCACTGCGAAGGCGGCGACATCTTGGTCCGTGACGAGTTCCTGCCGGCGGACATAACCGCCGGCGATCTCCTTGCGGTCCCCGGCTCGGGCGCATACAGCCGCTCGATGGCGGGCAACTACAACTATGTCCCTCGACCGCCCGTCATCGCAGTTCGCGATGGTCAGATCAGGACGCTGCTTCGCCGGGAAACAATCGAAGACTTGTTGGCCTTGGATGCTGGATGAGGGCTACCTGGGGTCAAGCCGCCTAGACTCAAAAGGAATTTGGGTTTCACAGACTCGCTGTCAATGGTGAACAATGAAACCGCCACGATTCGGGGTCGTGGTCTCGTTGCGTAAATGAGGTTTCAGTGACATTGACCAGCGTGCGTCCCACGCCTCTTCTCAACATCTCACCGCTGACACCACTTCGGGTAGCTCTGCTCGGTTGCGGGGTGGTCGGTTCCGAAGTGGCGCGATTGATCATCGAACAGGCGGAAGATCTGCGCGCCCGGGTGGGCCGGCCCTTGGAGCTGGTCGGCATCGCGGTGCGCCGATACGACCAACGCCGCCCAGGGATCGATCCCGAGCTGTTCACCACCGACGCCGAGGAATTGGTCAGCCGAGACATCGACCTCGTGATCGAGGTCATCGGCGGGATTGAGCCGGCTCGGTCGTTGATCCTGGCGGCGCTACGTCATGGAGCGTCCGTCGTAACCGCGAACAAGGCCTTGCTGGCTGTGGATGGGGCCACGCTCTTCGAGGCCGCCGAGCGGGCGGGGGCTGATCTGTACTTCGAGGCGGCGGTTGCGGGTGCAATCCCGATCATCCGGCCGCTTCGGGAGTCGCTGGTAGGTGACGAGATCACCTCAGTGATCGGGATCGTCAACGGCACCACGAATTACATCCTCGATCGCATGGACACCGCCGGCATCGGTTTTGCCGAGGCGCTTGCCGAGGCACAGCAGCTCGGTTACGCCGAGGCGGACCCGACTGCAGACATCGAGGGTTTCGATGCCGCGGCCAAGGCCGCGATCTTGGCGAGCTTGGCGTTCCACACCCGGGTCACTGGCGCGGATGTCTACCGGGAAGGCATTACGGGAATCACTCCCGCCGACATCGCCTCGGCCCGTGACATCGGCCATGTGATCAAGCTGCTGGCAATCTGCCAGCTGTCCCCACCGATTGCCGGCGCGGCCGACCGAACTGTGTCGGCGCGGGTCCATCCGGCGATGATTCCGCGTTCTCACCCCCTCGCCGGAGTTGGTGACGCATACAACTCGGTGTTCGTCGAGTCGATGTCTGCGGGACGGCTGATGTTCTACGGTCCCGGTGCTGGGGGATCACCAACAGCGAGTGCCGTTCTCGGGGACCTTGTCACTGTGGCTCGGAATCGGCTGCGCGGCGCCGTCGGGCCCGGTGAGTCCAGCTACGCGGCACGCCCTGTCAGCGAGATCGGGAGCGTGATGACTCGTTATCACCTCTCGCTCCAGGTCGCCGACAAGGCAGGTGTGCTGGAGACCATCGCTCATGCATTCGCCGAGCACGGCGTCTCCATCGAGACCGTGCGGCAGAACGGGCGAAATGCCAACGCTCAGCTGGTGATCGTGACACATCACGCACGAGATGCCGCACTCAGTGCCACGGTTCGGGCACTACGTAAGCTCGACGTAGTTCGAGAGGTTACCGGCGTGATGCGAGTTGAAGGGGATTGACGTGATCCCCGAGTCCTTCATCGCGGACCGACCAACTGCTCTCAAGCGTCGGCCCGGATACGGAGTGATTGCCCGCTATCGAGACTGGCTGCCAGTTTCCGATAGCGATCCGGTGATCACACTCGGTGAAGGAAGTACGCCGCTGGTTGCCGCCGAGAAGTTGTCGGAGACCCTGCACTGCGAGACCTGGATAAAGGTCGAGGGCGCGAATCCGACCGGTTCGTTCAAGGACCGCGGCATGACCGTCACGCTCAGTGTTGCCGCGGGGCAGGGTGCGCAGGCCGTGGTTTGCGCCTCGACCGGCAACACCTCCGCGTCGGCCGCGGCGTACGCGGCCAGAGCAGGGCTTGAGACGATCGTGCTCTTACCGGCCGGCCGGATTGCGGCAGGCAAGCTCGCGCAGGCAATCATGCACGGCGCCAAGGTGGTGCAGATCGACGGCAACTTCGATGACTGTCTCGAGCTGGCCCGTAAGCTCTCCCATGAGTATCCAGTTGCGCTCGTCAATTCGCTCAATCCCAACAGGATCGAGGGGCAGAAGACAGCGGCATTCGAAGTGATCGACGAGCTGGGCGATGCTCCCGACGTACACGTGATCCCTGTTGGTAACGCCGGGAATATCTCGGCGTACTGGCGGGGTTACACCCAGTACATGTCGGCCGGTAAGGCGGCACGAGTCCCGCGGATGTGGGGCTTTCAGGCGACAGGCGCCGCCCCTCTCGTGCTGGGTTATCCGATTCTCCAGCCCGAGACCGTGGCCACTGCAATCCGCATCGGCAATCCCGCATCTGCCGAGCAGGCGCTAGCCGCCCGCGACGAATCCGGCGGGTTGATCGAGGCGGTCAGCGACCAGCAAATCCTCGACGCTCAGACCTTTCTCGCACGCCAAGAGGGCATCTTCGTCGAGCCCGCGTCAGCTGCGGGGGTTGCGGGTCTGCTTGCCAAGCACCAGCGCGGCGAAGTCGAGTCCGGTCTGCAGATCGCCATTACGGTAACCGGCCACGGCCTGAAGGATGTGGACACGGCATTGTCGCGACACGGTCCAATACATGCCGAAGTCGTCAAAGCTGATCTGCTCGCCATTGCGACGGTCTGCGGGCTGCTGGATTAGGTCTGCAGGTGACGCTCCAGAAGCCGACGGTGGGTCCTGAACCGTCGGATCAACAGCTGTTGATCCCAGGATCATTCGTCACGGTGGAGGTTCCAGCCACCAGCGCCCATCTGGGACCAGGCTTCGACTGCTTTGGACTCGCTCTCGACTGGCGGGAGCGGGTCAACCTGGCGGTGATCGAACAGGGTTATCAGATCGAGGTCTCTGGGGAGGGAGCAGCTGAGCTGCCTCGGGATGAGAGCCACCTGATCATCCGGTCCGCGCTCGTCGGCCTGGCCGATCTTGGGATAAGGGCACCTGGACTTTGGCTCGGGTGTCGCAACTCCATCCCGCACGGTCGGGGCCTTGGGTCTTCGTCCGCGGCCATCGTGGCTGGTCTGCTGGCGGCCGCTGGACTGGCACAGGTAGACGTGAAGCGAGATTGGCTTCTCGGGCACGCGAATGCCATCGAGGGTCATCCCGACAATGTGGCCGCGGCGGTTTACGGAGGATTCGTCTTGGCGTACGAGAGCCGAACCGGGATCAAAGTGGCCCAGGGCCAGGTCCATCCCTCGGTCGGTGCAGCGCTGTTCATCCCTCAGACGTCCCTGGCGACTGAGGCCGCCCGCGATCTGCTTCCGGAGACGGTCCCCCACATCGACGCGGCGGCGAACTCCGGCCGCTCGGCGCTGCTGGTCCACGCTATGGCCTCCGAACCGGAGCTGCTCTACGACGCCACACATGACTGGCTGCATCAGGGATACCGGGGAGTCGCGATGCCACGCTCCTACGAGCTGATGAAATCGCTGCGTGGGCAGGGATTCGCGGCCATGATCAGTGGAGCCGGACCGAGCGTTTTGGTACTGGGTCGGGAGCTGGATCTGGCTGCACTGCAAGATCAACAAGTGGCTGGCTTCTCAGTACGTCTCAGTAGCATCGGTTCGGCTGCGTCGATCCCTGGGCCAGACGCCCCCGAGTCGCGTGATCACACTGTGATGGAAACTCCGGACGCAGGTGCTAGCCTTAGAGAGCCGACACGGTCAGGGCAGCTGCGGTGACCGGCGCCCCAACCAGCCAAGTCACAAAGACGCACATCTGACCAAGTAGCGCCTCAAGGTCAGGTGCGACGCGGACGAAGCTCTACGGCATCTCCCGTCAGCCACATCTCGAGAACGATCATCGCGATGCGCTGAGGACCTCAAGTAAGACCCGCTGGTCGGGGACAGACAGAACCCCGCCATGGATGGGCACCGATGACGTGCCCTAACGACAAGGACACACGTTGACAGAAATCGCCGAAGTGACGAACGCCTCCCCAAATGAGGAAGGCACCGGCGAGCAGAGTAGGCAACTCACCAGTGATCGTCGCAATCGCAAGGGCTCGGGCTTGGACTCCATGGTCCTTGCCGAGCTGAAGCAGCTGGCAAGCTCCCTTGGCATCAAGGGCATTGGCGCCATGCGCAAAAGCCAGTTGATCGACGCCATTCAGTCCGCCCAGCGCGGTCCCGGAGCTGACGCTTCGCTGGATCAGGCTGGGCAAGACAATGGCCACCGCAGCGTCCATGGCGACCGCGACGCCCGAGGTGTCGCCAGTGCACTGGATGAGCTGCAACGAGCGCCGCGCGAGGCTAGCGACGAGCGCGAGGAGGCACAGATGCTCGACAACCCCGTACAGCCTGAGCTGGTCTCAGAGACCCAGTCCAGTGATTCCACACCAGAGCCGCGCCAAGAGCGCGCGGAGACCATCGACGACGGTCAGGTCCACAAGGAGGGCGGCGCGCCGCAGGCTACTGGCGACTCCCAGGTCTCCGACCGAGCTGACGGGCAGGAGACGACCGAGACGCGCGCCGACGAGGGCGAACGTGGGGACGGAAATCGCGAGAACAGACAGAACGACCGACGGGATCGCCGAGGCCGCGATCAGGGTCAGGCTCGCGAGAACCAGCAGCGCGACAATCAGAATCGAGACAACCAGGGCCGCGACTGGGAAGAGGAAGGCGGCGGCCGCCGCAGTCGCCGACGCCGCAGTCGGGATCGCCAGAACCGGCGTAACCGTGGTGGTGGCGGCAATCTGGAACGCTACGACGAGCCGGTGATTTCCGAAGACGATGTGCTCGTTCCGGCGCGCGGCATTTTGGATGTCCTCGACAATTACGCCTTCGTCCGTACCAACGGCTACCTGCCGGGTCCCGACGACGCGTACGTTTCCCTCTCCATGGTCAAGAAGCTCGGCTTGCGTAAGGGCGACCTGGTTACCGGTGTGATCCGTACGCCGCGCGAGGGGGAGCGCAAGGAGAAGTTCAATCCGATGGTGAGGATCGATACCGTCAACGGCGCTGAGGTCGACGGGATCCGCCAGCGACCGGACTTTGCGAAGCTCACCCCGCTCTATCCTCAAGAGCGACTCAAGCTGGAGACAACGCCGAACCAGATGGCTGGCCGGATCATCGATCTTGTCGCCCCCATCGGCAAGGGCCAGCGCGCGCTGATCGTGTCCCCGTCCAAGGCCGGCAAGACCTTGATCATGCAGGCCATTGCCAACGCCATCGCCATCAACAACCCCGAGGTGAAGTTGATGGTGGTGCTGGTGGACGAACGTCCCGAGGAGGTCACAGACTTCGAGCGCTCAGCCAAAGGCGAGGTGATCTCATCCACCTTCGACCGACCGGCCGAGGACCATACCGCTGTCGCCGAGCTGGCTATAGAGCGGGCGAAACGGCTCGTCGAGCTGGGGCACGACGTCGTGATCTTGCTCGATGGCATTACCCGACTGAGCCGGGCTTATAACCTGGCGGCACCGGCTTCCGGACGGATCCTGTCCGGTGGTGTTGACTCAGCAGCGTTGTACCCACCGAAGAAGTTCCTGGGCGCCGCCCGCAATATCGAGGGTGGCGGATCGCTCACCATCATTGCGACTGCCTTGGTCGAGACCGGCTCGAAGATGGACGAGGTGATCTTCGAGGAGTTCAAGGGCACCGGTAACTCAGAGATCCGGCTACGCCGCGAGTTTGCCGAGAAGCGGATCTTCCCCGCAATCGACGTCGACGCGTCCAGTACCCGCCGGGAGGAGCTGCTGATGAGCCGCGAAGAGCTGGCCATCGTGTGGAAGCTGCGGCGCGTTCTCTCAGGCCTGGAAAGCCTGCAAGGACTTGAGATGCTGCTGGACCGGCTCCGCAAGACCCAAAGCAACGCCGAGTTCTTGATGGCGATCACCAAGACCATTCCGACACAGGACTAGCCAAGACCATTCCGACACAGGACGGCCCATCGGCTGCGCCACACGGGACTAAAGCGGACTCGCGCGCTGTTTATTTGGTGCTGCAGTTCGACTGCGGCAGAATCACTCTTTGGTGCCGGTTCACGCCGTAAGCGCAAGATGCGTGGCGACCCGGCGCCCACGATGAGGAGATAAGCATGAAGCCCGACATTCACCCCGCCTACGTGGAGACCCTGGTGACCTGCACCTGCGGGAACACCTTCACAACGCGTAGCACCGCGCCTAACGGCGTGATCCACGCAGATGTCTGCTCCGCCTGCCATCCGTTCTACACAGGCAAGCAGAAGATCCTTGACACCGGGGGCCGGGTCGCTCGCTTCGAGAAGAGGTACGCGGCCAAGCAGCCGGCCAAGAAGAAATCCAGCAAATAGCTTGAACGAGCAGCGCCGGGACGGCAGGGAGGACACCCTGCATCCCGGCGCTTGGCGCGTCCCAACCACCAACCTGTCAGCGTCGGTGGTCGCCGGAGCAACCACCCACGCTGACAAGTCGGAGAAGGGAGCCTCGGATGTTTGAGTCGACGGCTCCATTGCGTACTGAGTTTCACGAGCTGGAAACTGCGCTCGCCGACCCCGCGGTCCATGCCGATCTTGTTCGCGCCCGCAAGGTAGGTCGGCGCTACGCGGAGCTGATGCCGATCATGAAGGCGCTGGACGAGTACGAGCGGCTAACAGATGATCTTGAGGCAGCAAGGGAGCTGGCCGACGAAGATGCCTCGTTGGCCACCGAGGCTGCCGAGCTGCAGGCCCGATTGGGTCCGGTTACCGAGCGGCTGACGCGGCTGCTCGCTCCTCGCGACCCCAACGACTCCTCAGATGCACTGATGGAGATCAAGTCAGGTGAAGGGGGCGAAGAGTCGGCGTTGTTCGCCGGTGACTTGCTCAAGATGTATTCCCGCTACGCCGAGAGCCGCGGCTGGAAGGTGGAGATCCTCGATGCCCAGGAAACCGACCTTGGCGGCTACAAATCAGTGACTGTAGCGATCAAGGCGCCGACCGTCGGCGAGCCTGACTCGATGCCCTACGGGGTGCTCAAGTTCGAAGGTGGGGTGCATCGGGTACAACGGGTGCCAGTCACCGAGTCCCAAGGTCGGCTGCATACCTCCGCCGCCGGTGTGCTGGTGATGCCTGAGGTTACTGAAACCGAGATTGAGATCAATGAGGACGATATCCGGATCGACGTTTACCGCTCGTCGGGTCCGGGCGGTCAGGGCGTCAACACCACTGATTCGGCTGTGCGCATCACACATCTGCCCAGCGGCATCGTCGTTTCCTGCCAGAACGAGCGCTCGCAGTTGCAGAACCGCGAGCAGGCGATGCGCATGCTGCGGGCTCGGCTGACGGCTGCTGCGGAATCCGAAGCCGCCAATGCAGCCTCTGCGGCCCGCCGCAGCCAGGTTCGAACAGTCGATCGTTCGGAACGCATTCGTACCTACAACTTTCCAGAGAACCGCATCTCCGACCACCGCATCGGCTTCAAGTCCTACAACCTTGATCAAGTTCTGAACGGCGATCTAGACGCTGTGATCAAAGCGCTGCAGGAAGCCGACACTCAGCTGCGGCTTTCCCAGGTCGGCGTGAACCCGTGAGCAAGGCGGTTCGGCCACTGCTGCACCAGGCCGCCAGTGAGCTGCGTGAGGTCGGCGTCACGTCGCCGGAGCAGGAAGCTCGGCAGTTGCTGGCGTATGCGGCAGGCGTCGAGCTGGCTCGGCTTCCCTTGATCGATGCCGTCGAAGATGCTCAGGCCGCGTACTTCCAGACATTGATCACCAAGCGTTCGCGCCGGGTGCCGCTGCAGCACCTAACAGGCCGGGCTCACTTTCGTTACCTGGAACTGGAAGTAGGGCCCGGAGTCTTCGTGCCCAGACCTGAGACGGAAGTGATGACCGGTTGGGCGATCGAACAACTGCGTCCAATGGTGTACGCGGTCGCCCGTGGGGAGTCGCGACATTTGCCGGTCGTTGTCGAGCTTGGCACCGGATGTGGTGCCGTCGCTAAATCCATAGCCACCGAGCTGACCGGAACCCGGGTTCATGCCGTCGAGATCTCGGAAGAGGCGGCGGCCTATGCGGCGCGCAACCTTGCGGATACGACGGTCGAGCTACATGTACAGGACATGATCGGCGCCCTGCCTGAGTTGGACGGCACCGTCGACTTGGTGATCGCCAACCCGCCCTACATCCCCTTGGAAGCTTTCGAATCCGTGGTCCCCGAGGCACGTGATCATGATCCGCTGATCGCATTGTTCGCCGGTGCTGATGGGTTGGATGCGATCAAAGTGGTCGCCGGCGAGGCCGCGCGGCTGCTGCGTCCGGCCGGCATCGTCTGCATCGAGCACGCTGATCTGCAAGGGGAGTCTGCTCCAGACATCCTTGTCCAGCATGGGGCGTTCGCCGGCGTACGCGATCATCTCGACCTTGCTGGGCGACCGCGCTTTGTCACAGCCGTCCGTGGTGCTCGGTACCCGTGATTGCGAGCGTCGGAATGGGCGAGCAATCACCGTCAAACTTGTGATCTTGTCGCTCCCGGCGTCGTCCACATTCAACTCTGGCAAGATTGACCGGTGACCAAGACCGGCATGCCCGGCGATCCTGACCCGAGGGAGGCGGCAGAGGAGGCACTCGATCCGGGATACCGGCGGTTCGACTGCACCAGCAACGATCCAGCGATCACCGCGGAAGCGTGTGAGGCTGCGCGCCAGGCGATCAAGGATGGCGAGTGCATCGTGCTTCCCACCGACACCGTGTATGGAATCGGCGCGGACGCGTTCAGTGCGGAGGCAGTGCAGCAGCTACTGGACGCCAAGAAACGAGGTCGCGATATGCCGCCGCCGGTGTTGATCAGTGAGCCTGCACTGATCCGAACGCTTGCGGTCGACATACCCGAAACAGCCAATGCTCTTGTCGACAAGCACTGGCCTGGCGCACTCACAGTGATCTGCCGCATCCAGCCCAGCCTCCGAATGGATCTGGGTGACACCAAGGGCACCATCGCGCTTCGAGTGCCGGACCACGAGTTGGCACGCGACGTCTTGCGCCGGACCGGTCCGATGGCGGTCAGCAGCGCCAATATCAGCGGTCAGCGTGCCGCTTTGAGCTGCGACGAGGCGATCCAGCAGCTTGGCGATTCGGTTTCGGTCTATCTGGATGGCGGCCCGCTCGATGGCCCGGTTGGTGCACCCTCGACCATCGTCGATTTCACCCAGCACGAAGACGGAGAAGTGCTGCGGCGAGGTGCGATCAGCATTCATACACTCCGCGAGATCGCCCCGAATCTCCGTGATCGGACCGATGAAGCTGACGTCGGAGAAGGTGACCGCTCGACAGGCTCAGGGCCCGCAGGGGAGGACTCGGGGCACGAGGAAGCGACCTCAGCGCCCAAGGCGGAGGACGCAGGGCCCATAGAGGCGGACTCAGAGCACATTGTGGAGAGCTCAGGACGCAACGGTGATGGCCCTCCGAAAGGCTCAGATCGCATCTGGGGCGCGGGAGGCTGAGTGCGCGAGTACCTCCTCGTTCTCTGCATCGCGGCCGCAGTCACCTATCTCTTGAGCGGGGTGTGCCGCCGGCTCGCGTTGCGGACCGGAGCCATGGCCAGAGTGCGCGATCGGGATGTACACACGATTGAGATGCCGTACTTCGGCGGCGTAGCGATGCTGGCCGGTGTCGCGGCAGCGATCTTGATCTCATGGCAGCTGCCGTTCCTCGGTCGACTGGCGACCGTGCAACAGGATTCTCGGGCTGTTCTAGTCGCGGCGGCCGTGATCTGTCTGGTGGGTGTGCTTGATGATGTTTTCGAGCTGCCGCCGCTGACCAAGTTCGCAGGCCAGGTTTTCGCAGCTGGCATCGCCGTTGCGCTAGGGGTCAAGATGCTCTGGATCCCGCTGCCCAACCAGATCGTCTCGCTCGATGGCACAACGTCGGTTGCGATCACAGTGTTCTTCATCGTGCTCTGCTCGAATGCGGTGAACTTCGTGGACGGGCTCGACGGACTGGCAACCGGGGTGGTCGGCATCGGTGCACTTGCCTTCTTCGCTTACTCCTACTTGCTCACCGTTACCGCAGGCCTCACCCGGGCGACCACGTCAAGCCTTGTCACGGTCGCGATCGCAGGCGCCTGCCTCGGTTTCCTGCCGCACAACTTCTTTCCAGCGCGAATGTTCATGGGGGACTCCGGCGCGATGTTGCTCGGTCTGCTGCTTGCGACCTCCGCAATCAGCTTTACCGGACAGATCGACATCTCGCAGCTTCAGGATGACCAGGGGGGATTGGTTCCGACGGTCCTGCCGCTGGTGCTGCCGCTGGCCATCCTCGCGCTGCCCTTCCTCGATCTCACCCTTGCGTTCATCCGCCGCACCTACGCCGGCAAGTGGTGGTTCCTACCTGATAAGCAGCACCTGCACCACCGGCTTCTGGAACGCGGCCACAGCCAACGGCGCGCCGTGATGCTGATGTACGTCTGGTCGGCACTCGTCTCCTTCGGTGTGATCATTTTGGGTGTAGTCCAAACCGAGCGGCAATGGACTGTGGTCGCGATCGGCGCAGTCTGCGCGCTCGTTTTGATGGTGGTGACATTGGGCCGTCCGGTCCGTACCAAGCACCAAATCCGCCGGGGCGAATCCCTTTAAGTTTTCCTCGGCCGCGGCATCTACAGGGACGCTCCGGATCGCGCCTCGCCGTGCTGAGGAGGAGCGAGGCGACCCGCTCTTCGTCGCTGAGCGACGACGAAGTAGGCGAGCTCAAGAGCGCGATCCGCGCCGGCGATGTTCGCGCCGCCGATCTGCAGAAGAAGCCGACGAAATGTGTTGCGAGCTGAGTTCGCTGTTGTGCGTCGTTTCGTCGGATTCGACGAAGACGGCGGCTCGCCAGCGAACATCGCAGCGAGCGGAGCGAGCCAACAGGCACAGCGAGCGAAAGCGAGCGAAGCAATCAAACGGAGCGAGCGTATCGAGCGAAGCAATCCAACTCGTGTTAGCGTTCACGCACGCAGCCCTGCGATCCTGGTTCG
>JAICEV010000069.1 GCA_025923975.1 Propionibacteriaceae bacterium | reverse complement strand
TTACTCATTTTTGCGACACGCCCTCGAATGCTTGTGCGAATGATCTTGGCATTGGTATCGGGATGCGGTACAAATCAAACGTACGTTCTATCGAACGTGAGTTCGATGCTTCCCCAGAAGGAGACTCAAGATGAGCGCGATGACTGTCCCACTTTCCCACGCCCATCGCTCCGTCGATCAGCCGCGGGAGAGTGCCGCGAGCACACGGCCGTGCAGGCTGGTCGAAGAGGCAACGGCTCCGTCTGAGTGGCGGCTTACCGATCGAGGAATCGCGGTCGTCGTAGTGGTTGCCGTGATGATCTTGACAGCGGCGCTCGGAGTGATCGGTCTTACTGCCGTCAGAGTTACAAGCGCTGACTACGGTGCCGACGTGCACACATCGCAGGTTGATCAACACTGAAGGCGTCAGCCGACGTCGTGCGTCATCTGATCGATACAAATAACCACGGCTAGCACAAGAGCGTCGTCTTTCCCGGGTGCGATTTCCACACCGTAGGTGTCACGTACCCGAAACCACCGACGCGAGACCTCGGCAACCTGGTCCCCGTCACTCTCGATCTTGTACTCGTGATCAACGATGTTGCCCTTGGCCTCCATGTCTTCGCCGTCCTCGACGTCAATCGAGAAGCGATCGCGGAGCGGGCTTACGAGCGCCTTCTTGATGCTGGCGACCTTCCGACCATTTCGTTCGATGTTCATCGTGTCGCGAATGTGCAGCATCTTCGACTGGACTGAGAACAGCTCCTCACCGTTGGGCGTCTCGAGAACCAGCGTGTCGCGTACCCGCAATGCCTTCCCGTTCACCTTGAACGCGCGCTGGCCCGCCTCATTCTCGATCCAGAAGTCGTCACCGATCGCGAAGAGCTTCTCCCGCATGCGGTACCTTGTCATGTTTGCCTCGTCGCGGCGTCCTCGCAGCAACGGCATCGTGGAGCTCCTTTCGTCGGCGGTATCCGAACGACGCTACGCCACCGCCGGCAGCTTCGTCGACGGTGGGCCCGCCGCTCCGCCCGACTACGTCGAAGGCGCAGCGTCGACCACGATGGTCTTGGAGATCTTGTCGGCGAATGTCTGCTGTCTGTCGTCCCACAGCGGCCAGAGATAGCCAAAGACCGTCACAGCGTCGAGGATGTGGACAAGATCACGAATGAAGGCGTTCACCGCGCCAATCGGCGCCTGGGTCTCCTCACCGATCAACCTGATCTTGGTCACTCGCTTGCCCAATGACTGTCCAGTCCTGCCTGCGATCATCCAGCGGTTGTACGCCACCCATGCCAGGCTGGCGAGCATCACGCTCAGACCGATGATCATCGCAACAGCTGCGCCCTGCGAGGGAGCCAAGCCGCTGGACAGGGCTAACTCGACGATCCAGATCAGGTAGCCGGCAAAGAAAATGATCAAGCCGACATAGGTGGGAGCCTGGTCGATAAGCCTTGCCCGCACCCGTTTACCCCACCTGGCGTGGTCGCTTCGCACAGGTGGGATCGGATATCCAGGCAGAGGTGAATAGGTCGGTCCGGGAGCCGAGGTGGATATTCCGGGGTGTTCTGTTGATTGGGGTCGATCTGGCCACAGACTGCGGTAAGGATCAGTCATAAGCTCGCCTCAGGTGTGGGCTTGGACGTCGCGAGTGTAGGCGATGGATGGCTCGCAGCGAGATGGTTGACGCTACCCACGAACGCGCCCGGCGGCCAGGCACAATAAGTAGGTGGCGGTCCCGACGGATGCCCGGCAATTCCGGGCAGCTCGTGCAGCTGGATACGTCGGCGCCTTCTTTGCTGGCGGGCTTGCTCTGAGTGCCCTCTACACAACCACCGGGCTGGCGCTGCTGTGTCCGTTCCGCGCTTTGACGGGTTGGGACTGCCCGCTTTGTGGTGGAACCCGGATGGGTGGGGCACTGCTCCACGGTGACATTCCGGCGGCTTTCGGATACAACCCACTCGCCCTGGCCGGGTTGCTGATCCTGGGCCTGCTTGGCATCTTGTGGACTGTTGAGGCTGCTGGCGGACCGGCGCTGCGCTTGCCACGCTCGCTGGCCGAACGCTTGCGCCGCGTCAGTCTGACGCAGTGGCTGCTGATCGGGCTCTTTGTTGCAGTGATCTACACCGTCGCGCGGAATCTGCTCTGACCTGACGCCTGCGTCGGGCTATCCCGATTCCTGACTTTGGTGGGCTCGGGCGTTCGGCGCGTCAAAGTGTCAGTGCGCTTGCGAATAATGGTTCTTGGACGTACGGTATCCATATCTAGTAGTTACAACGATGTTGTTCATCCACAAGTTGTGGTTTGAACTCACATAAGTTCACAGCGAGATCCACAGGATCTCCCGACAAACGCACAGAGTCATCCCCAGACCAGTCCCCAAGGGAACTGATTTCGAGCAGCAGGAAGGAGCCGGAGATGCACTGCCCGTACTGCCGCAACACCGACTCCAAAGTGCTCGACTCGCGGGCGACCGACGATGGGGCGAGTATCCGTCGTCGGCGTCAGTGTCCATCGTGTGAGCGCCGGTTCACCACCATCGAGCAGATGCAGCTGGTCGTGGTGAAACGCAGTGGAGTCGTCGAGCCCTTCAATCGCGACAAAGTGATCAATGGTGTTCGGAAAGCATGTAAGGGACGGCCGGTCAGCGAGGACCAGCTAGCCCGCCTGGGGCAGCTGGTCGAAGACTCGCTACGGACCCTGGGTCAACCCGAAATACCGACAGATGAAGTTGGTGTTGCAATCTTGGGTCCGCTCCGCGAGCTGGACCAGGTCGCGTACCTCCGCTTCGCAAGCGTCTATCGCCAGTTCCGATCGGTGGAGGATTTTGAGGCGGAGATTGCGCTGCTTCGCGTGGAGCAGGAGCCGACCGGGATCGAGCCGCTTATTCCGGATCGCGCGGCGGACAACAAGGTGAGCAACTTCGTCCCGCACCGGCTGACGCCAGGCCGGCAGCGGGCAGGCAGCGGTCCTGAACCGCCCTAAGTCTTCCGAAGTCCGGGTCTTATGGCCCGGCAGGCACGTCGCAGGCACTCTCCCGTTCATCGGCGCCAGTAGTGGCGCCGCTAGCTGACAAGAAAGGCAGAAATGACCGAAACCACCCGTTCGGCGAATGGGCGTTCGGAGAATACAAGTTCAAAGCCGAAGCGCGCAGGGCTGAACATCGAGCGGGTTTTCACCTCAGGTGTGCATCCATACGACGAGGTGACATGGGAACGCCGCGACGTCGTGCAGACCAACTGGAAGACCGGTGAAGTTGTCTTCGAACAAAAGGGTGTGGAATTCCCGGACTTCTGGAGTGTGAATGCCTCCACCATCGTCACCACGAAGTACTTCCGCGGTGCGCTCGGCACTCCAGCCCGGGAGCAGAGCCTCCGGCAACTGATCGACCGTGTTGTGAAGACCTACCGCAAGGCGGGGGAGGAGTTCGGATACCTCGTCGACGCCAAGTCAGCTGAGGTCTTTGAGCACGAACTGACCTGGATGTTGTTGCACCAGTACTTTTCGTTCAATTCGCCCGTCTGGTTCAACGTCGGCACCGCGTCTCCGCAGCAGGTATCAGCCTGCCAGCCGTACGGTGCCATGGTCAGCACGCCGGCCGGCCAGATCCCAATTGGGAAGCTTGTCGAGGATCGGGCGGTTGGCACCAAGGTCTATGACGCACACGGCCTAACGCGGGTGCTGGCCGTCAAGGCCAACGGCGTGAAGGATGTGATTCGCCTCCACCTCAAGGCGGGCCACGTCCTGGACGTCACCGCAGATCACCTGGTATGGAGGAGCTCAGGCGAGGGTTCAGGCCGTTTCGTCGCAGCCGGTACTCTGCGCGCCGGCGACATGTTGGAGTGGCATCGGCGCGCGTCGTTCGGGGAGACCGAGATCAACCAGCTCGACATCGCTGAAGCCGCTCTAGCGGGATGGATGCAATCCGACGGATTCGTCGGTCAGTACGTCGGCACTAACCGGTCGCTGACGATGGAGGCACTTACTGTCACCCCGGCCGAATTCACCTGGGTCGAGCGTGCCCTGGACACCGTCTTCCCGGATGTACATCGCAAGGTGCGCGACTTCTCCACCCAGAGCAGCCAGTTGGACGGCAAGCGCATCCGGTTGTACGGCAAGGCACTCGCTGACTTCGTCGATCGCTGGAACCTTCGGGCCCGAGGCGTGGACTTGGAAGTTCCCGCGCAGCTCTTTGAGGCGCCTCTGCCGGTTGTGAGCGCCTACCTGCGCAGCATCTTCCAGGCAGAGGGCTTCGTGTCCGCACGGGCACTTTCGACCGTGGTCGAAGTAGACATGATCGGCGAGAAGCTGGTGCGCGGCCTACAGTCCCTACTGCACCGGTTCGGGATCTTTGCCCGAGTCGGCTTCAAGGCCGACTCTCGAGCCGATCGTCATGGTTGCTGGACCCTCCGCATCCAGAACGCCGGCGACCGGCGGATCTTCGCCGATGAGATCGGTTTCATCGACCCGGTCAAGATTGACAAGCTCGAGCGATCCTTCCATTTGCCCGGCCGCGCTGCCGCGCCCGTAAAGCGTCTGCAGATCGCGCGCGTCGAGCACCTCGGTCCGATGGAAGTGTTCGACATCCAGACCGAGTCGGGTGAATACCTGTCCGACGGTCTGCGCGTGCACAACTGCTTCATTCTGTCGGTGGACGACTCGATGGACTCGATCTTGAACTGGTATCGCGAGGAGGGGTTCATCTTCAAGGGTGGGTCCGGTGCTGGCCTCAACCTCTCGCGGATCCGGTCTTCAAAGGAATTGCTGAGCTCGGGTGGCACCGCTTCCGGTCCGGTCTCCTTCATGCGGGGCGCCGATGCCAGTGCGGGAACGATCAAGTCCGGAGGGGCCACCCGTCGTGCCGCGAAGATGGTCGTGCTCGACGTTGATCATCCCGACATCGAAGAGTTCATCGAGACCAAGGCACATGAAGAGGACAAGATCCGAGCACTGCGCGACGCTGGATTTGACATGGATCTGGGCGGCCGCGACATCACATCCGTCCAATATCAGAATGCCAATAACTCGGTACGCGTAACAGATGAGTTCATGCGTGCCGTCGAGGAGGGTGGCGATTTCGCACTGCGGGCCCGCACCGATGGCCGCGTTATCGAAACGGTGAACGCTCGCGAGCTGTTCAACAAGATGGCTAGGGCTGCTTGGGAGTGCGCCGATCCCGGCATTCAGTACGACGACACCATCAACGACTGGCACACCAATCCCGAGACTGGCCGCATCACTGCATCTAATCCCTGCTCCGAGTACATGAGCTTGGACAACAGTTCGTGCAACTTGGCCAGCCTCAACCTGCTTAAGTTCCTGCGCGATGACGACACGTTCGACGCGAAAGCATTCGAGCGGGCGGTGGAATTGGTGATCACCGCGATGGATATCTCGATCTGCTTCGCCGATTTCCCGACCGAGGCGATCGCGCGTACGACTCGCGACTACCGGCAGCTCGGCATTGGCTACGCCAACCTAGGTGCGCTGCTTATGGCAACGGGACATGGTTACGACTCTGAGGGTGGCCGCGCCCTGGCCGCTGCGATCACCTCGCTTATGACCGGTGTCTCCTACCGCCGCTCGGCCGAACTCGCCGGCATCGTCGGCCCGTACGAGGGCTACGCACGCAATGCTGACGCCCACAAGCGGGTGATGCGGAAGCACCAGGCGGCCAATGATGCGCTGCGAACGATCGGCAGCCTGGATGCCGATGTTCGGAAGCGGGCAACCGCAGCATGGGATGGCGTGATCAAGATCGGTGAGGCGAACGGCTACCGCAACGCGCAAGCCTCAGTAATCGCCCCCACCGGAACGATCGGCTTCATGATGGACTGCGATACCACCGGAATCGAGCCTGACTTCTCGCTGGTGAAGTTCAAGAAGCTGGTAGGTGGCGGCTCGATGCAGATCGTCAATCAGACCATTCCACGCGCCCTGAAGAAGCTGGGCTACGCCGACGAGACGGCCGAGGCGATCATCGAGTACATCGCTGAACACGGTCACGTGATCGACGCGCCCGGCCTGAAGCCGGAGCACTACGAGGTGTTCGACACCGCAATGGGGCAGCGGGCAATCAAGCCGATGGGTCACGTACGGATGATGGCGGCAGCCCAGCCGTTCCTATCCGGGGCCATCTCCAAGACCGTGAATCTTCCGGAGTCCGCGACGGTGGACGAGATCGCCGACGTCTACCTGCAAGGCTGGAAGCTCGGACTCAAGGCGCTGGCGGTCTATCGTGACAACTGCAAAGTTGGCCAGCCGCTTAGCGACGGCAAGGCCGGCAAGGCTGATGATAAGAAGTCATCACCCGTCGAAACTGAGGTCGTGGAGAAGGTGGTCTACAGGCCGACCCGCAAGCGACTGCCCAAGTCGCGGCCGAGCCTTACGACGTCGTTCTCCGTGGGCGGGGCCGAGGGCTACATGACTTCTGGTTCCTACCCCGACGATGGTTTGGGCGAGGTGTTCCTGAAGCTCGGCAAGCAAGGCTCGACCCTGGCGGGCGTGATGGATGCCTTTTCCATTGCCGTGTCCATCGGCCTGCAATATGGGGTGCCGCTGGAGACCTTCGTGCAGAAGTTCACCAACCTGAAGTTCGAGCCCGCCGGCCTCACCGACGACCCGGACATCCGGATGGCGCAGTCGATCATGGACTACATCTTCCGCCGGCTGGCGTTGGACTACCTGTCCTTCGAGGAACGGGCCGAGCTCGGCATCTACACCGCCACCGAGCGTGCCCGGCAGGTGGAGACCGGGTCTTACCTCCCGCTGGAGGAAGAAGTCAGCGAGGCTGAGTCGCTCAAGAACGATCCCGGCGATGAGGTACGAACCGACGAGATGGAGACCGTCGGAGCCAAGCCGGCTTCTGTCACCGCTCGTACCACATCGGAGCTCTTCGAGGAGATCACCGGTACCAGCGTCGACGCGCCACTCTGCCTGACCTGCGGCACCAAGATGCGTCCTAGCGGCAGCTGCTACGTCTGCGAAGGCTGCGGATCCACCAGCGGCTGCAGCTGACCTGCGAACTGTCCTTATCCTCGGCCCGACCTGCGCCTACGTGCAGGTCGGGCCGGGTGCTTTGGGAACACTTCTGGCTCCTACGCGTTACCACAACATGGTGGATGATCGGGAGGCAATGGATGCCTACTCCGCCGCGGTGACGACAGTGGTCAAGCGGGTGTTGCCGAGTGTGGCGAGCCTTAGAGTGCGGTCCCGGCTAGGTGAAGGCGGCGGCAGCGCGAGTGTGCTCACCGACGATGGCTTCATGCTGACCAGCGCCCATGTAGTCGAGGGATCCAGTACGGTGCTTGCCGGGTTCGCAAATGGCACCGAGATCACCGCCGATGTAGTCGGCCGAGATGCCTTCTCTGATCTAGCAGTGCTACGCGCTCGGGGTGAGGTGCCCAGCCCGGTGACACTCGGGGACGCCAGCCTGCTGCAGGTTGGCCAGCTTGTGGTCGCAGTCGGCAACCCCCTTGGTTTCGCCGGGAGTGTTACTGCTGGCATCGTCTCTGCCCTGGGCCGATCGTTGCCAACCAGGCAGGGTCGTGTGGTTGATGAGGTGATTCAGACCGACGCCGCGCTCAACCCGGGCAACAGCGGAGGCGTGCTCGCTGACAGTCGAGGCCGGATGGTCGGGGTGAACACCGCAGTGGCCGGTATCGGCGTGGGCCTCGCGGTGCCGATCAACGAGACAACCGAACGCATCATTAGCGCCTTGATGACCTCCGGTCGGGTACGCCGTGCCTGGCTCGGGATCGCAGGGAGTCAGGCTCCGCTGCCGCCATCGCTGGCGGCGAAACTCGGTCGCCGCGAGGGCCTTCGCGTGGCGCAGGTCATTGCCGGAAGTCCCGCCGACAATGCCGGGCTGAGATCAGGTGACATTGTCGTGGCCGTGGCTGGCACCTCGCTTGGTTCAAGCACCGAACTGCAACGCCGGATGGTCGAGGATGCCATCGGCCGCAGGGTGGAGATCACCGTCTGGCGCAACGGCGCTTTGGTCGATGTTATCGCCGTACCGCGCGAGCTCAGTGAATCCGCCAGCTGAGCCGATCAACCGCCCTCACTCGTCACTGCAGTGGAAACGGCGACTGGCCCCACGCGGGTAGGTCGCTGAGCTCCACCGAGGCGACCCATTTGACCCACCAGAATCCGCGCCGATGTGGCGCCACCACGCGTACTGGCGCACCGTAGGCAGCCCGTAGCGGCTGACCCTCGTAGTCGGTTGCCAAGTACACAGAACCGGCTTCATCTGCAGGAAATCGGCGGCGGTAGCCGGTCACGCTCATCACCTCGATGCTCGCAGCGGCGGCGAACTGCTCCGAGGGGAGCAGATCGGCGAGGCTGACAGCTGTCCACTCTGCCTCGGTGTACCAGCCGCTGGTGCAGTCCAGCCGAGCGGCAACGGTTGTGCCACGCGACCTGAGATCAGCAACGGTCAGCTCTGTTCCGGCGACGCGTACATGGTGATCGGCTCCAAGCGCTGGAACCCGGTCGAAAAGCCATGTTGTGGCCGGAACGGCCCGCGGACTGAGGTAATGGGAGCCGGTCGCGGTCCTGCTAGATGATGCAGCTCCGGCAAACCGGCCAATACCCTCAAGCGTGGCGTATGTCACGCCGACGCCCGCAGCCAACGCTCCGGTACGCAGCAGCGTGCGACGCGACAAATCGATGCGACGCAGGCGTTGCCGGCGATGACGCGATACGTGCCAGGCGAGTAGTGGTGCGGCCAGCACTGCTGACCCGACGTGTACCTGCATGGGACTGAGTCGCCCCAGCACGCCGTATCCGATGAAGACCTCGAAGAGGCCGGAGGTGATGCAGATTGCGATCAATACCACCAGCACGAGGCTCGCGATGCGCAGGGCCGAAGCGCGCCGAACGATCATCGTTTTCCAGGGCACCAGCAATATGACAGCAAACCCAAACAGGCCATGGACCAGCGTTGCGAGCCCGGCCGGGATCGGAGTGCCTGCGGCGAAGGCCATGCCACCGGTTACCGCGGCGCCGACGAGGACCACCAGCAGTGCCACATTGGTGCGGCGGCCCGCACGCCGTAGGCCTCTGATCGAGCTCAGCCAGCTGATCATCGCGACTACCGTCGGTCACGAGCGATAGGGGCGCTTGGGTTGTTGGTGGGCGGCTGAGACCACGGTCCGGGCGAGCCGACAGGCGGCATCATCGGGTGGGGCGGCGGGGGAAACACGACGTAGGGCCGGAGCCACGCCGCTCGATGCAATAGTCCGCTCATTCGATGGTGAAGGTCTGCCGGCGCCGTGCCATGCAACGCTCGGCTGTGCAGAAAGGCGACCTCGATCATGGTCTGCTGGTACGCCCGCAGTGCCGCAACGGCGGGCTTGCCAGCGACCCGCTTGGCGTACGAACGCGCTGACATGCGGTCCGACAGCCGGGCCACCCAGCGGATCTCTTCGGGCCTGATCCAGCCCATCTGTGCGACCTGCTGAAGCGCTGCGATGAGCATCTTGCCTTCGCGCGAGCGAGCCCAGATTGCCAAGGCCAAGATCACGACCAACAGTGGCAGCATGATCGCGACGTACGCGAACAAAAACCCTTGTCCGCCGCCCCAAAGAGCACTGCCGTTCCAAATCGCGTGCATCAGGACAGCCGCCAGGAAACCAAGGATCGGCGCGAGAACCCGGATGACGGGACGACGGCTGGTGACGGCGATCCCAATGCCTATCCCGGTTGCTGCGGTGAAGAGCGGGTGCGCGAAGGGCCCGATAACCCCCCGAAGGAAAAATGTCGCGCCGAGCTGCCCAGCCTGCAATGACTGAAGGTAGTAGACGATGTCCTCGACAAAGGCAAAGCCGATGCCGACCAGGGCCCCGTAGATGATGCCGTCCAGCAGGCCGTCCACCTCAGAGCGGCGAAAGACAATGATGGCGACGAAGAACAAGCCCTTGGCAAACTCCTCCACGATGGGCGCACCGATCGCCGCGTCAACGAATTCATTGGTTCCTGGCAGGCCGAAGAGTAACTGTTCGGCCACGAAGCTCAACACCACCGCCGCAACCGCGCCCCACCCAAGCGCCGCCAGCCGATAACCGGCAGGCTCGGGTTCATATCGATCGAGCCAGAAGCAAATCAAGATCAGCACTGGGAAGGACACCGCGGCCAACAGGGTCGCGATCAATGCACCTGTAGGACCGCCCAGCAGGAAGATCAAGGTCGCGATCAGAAGGCCACCCAGGCCGAGGACGATCATGGTCACCCAGGTCAGTGCAGAACGCGGGCGACGCAGCAATGCCGCCGGTGCCACAGGAACCATGGCTTGCTGTGGTGCCCCTGCGGGAAGCATTGCCGGGTCCATCACCCCACCATAGGCACCTGTTCAGACGCGTACAGTCGCCGGTATGGACGCGATGCCGGCAGTTCATCCACGACCGGGTCTGCCCACCCGAGTCAGCGTCTACGAGGTCGGCCCTCGCGACGGGTTGCAGGCTGAGAAGGCCGTAGTGCCGCTGCCGGTCAAGCTCGAGTTGATCAATCGGCTCGGCGAAGCTGGCCTCGAGGTTATCGAGGCAACAAGCTTTGTCTCGCCACGGTGGATCCCTCAGCTGGCTGATGCCGATGACCTGATGGCCAAATTGGAGCGCCGGCCGGGCGTCCGTTACCCGGTGCTGGTGCCCAATCAGCAAGGTTTCGAACGCGCTATGGCAGCCGGGGCCGACGAACTTGCGATCTTCGTTTCCGCCACCGAGACGTTCGCACAGCAAAACCTCGGAACGACCCTGGACGGCGCAATCGATATGGCCGCGCCAGTTGTCGCGGCGTCACGCGCCCGGGGGATCCCGGTACGCGGCTATGTATCCATGTGCTTCGGTGACCCGTGGGAGGGAAGAGTGGACCCTGGGCGACCGGCGGAGGTTGCGGCCCGCATCACCGAGCTCGGCTGCTCGACCATCAGCCTCGGTGACACCATTGGCGTCGCGACCGCCGGTCAGGTAGTCACGGTTCTGGATCAAGTAGAAGCGGCTGGGGTGCCGCGAAACCGAATCGCGCTGCACCTGCATGACACCTACGGGCAGGCTCTGGCGAACGTGCTGGCCGGTCTCGAGGCTGGAATCACCGAATTCGACTCCTCGGCTGGCGGACTTGGCGGCTGTCCGTATGCGAAGTCCGCGACCGGTAACTTGGCGACCGAGGACTTGATATGGATGCTGGATGGTCTTGGCATCGAAACAGGTGTCGACCTGACGGCCCTGGTACGAACCAGCCGCTGGCTCGCTGGGGAATTGGGCCGGCCGTCGCCTTCGCGGGTGGTTATGGCGTTGGGAATTTGAACGTCTTCGGCATTAGTGTCGTCGTCGTGGCTGGGAGGGGCGCACATGGCCGACATCGACGACTTCGACCTCGACCGGAGTACCGCTCAAGCCTGGACTGAATTCCAGAGTCGGTTGAGTGAAGTCATCTCGATGATTGACGACACTGCCGATCTCACCATTGGCACTGAGTCGGAGGGCAACGGTCCGCCACCTTTCGTCAGACTGAGCAGTCCGCGGCGGGGCGTGATCCGATGTGAGGCTGCCAGCAACGCGGTGCTCGGGGATGACTTCCAGCTCTCAGCCGAGCTGCTCGCCGGGATGGAACGGCAAGGCTGGCAGCCACCTACGAAAGAGGGTGTGGAAGCAACGGAGCCGACGGCTAATTTCTGGATCGAGCTGCCTCAGGTCGAATCCGATGACATAAGCGAACTGGCGGTCTCCGCACTGCGCGACGTCTACGGCGTGCAACATCCGATCTTCCTCGCCCCCGACCAGCTCGCCGAGGTTCTGCAGCCGGCTGCGCCTCCAATTGAGGGCGGCGCCTCGGTCGAGATTCTGGAGCTGGAGGGGGCTGATCTGTCACCGA
>JAICEV010000068.1 GCA_025923975.1 Propionibacteriaceae bacterium | reverse complement strand
GCGTCACCGTAGCTGGCAGCGGTATCGATGTGGTTGATCCCATGCTCACGGATCAATTCCATGGTTTGGTCGGCCTCCTCTTGGCTCACGTTGCCGATGGCGGCAGCGCCGAAGAGAAGACGAGTGCTGTCGTGGCCGGTAAGTCCGAAAGGCTGGACGGGGATCATGGAGGTCATTCTGCCCCGCTGCTGATTACGGGCGCCGTTCGGCCAGCAGAATAGGGATCAGGCGCTTGGTTTTCTCCTGATACTTCGCGTACGTCGCATATGCCTCGACGGCTCGCTGCCACCAGACCTCTCGCTCCTCACCATGCAGTTCTCGCGCAGTGGCGTCGAAGCGCTCCGCACCGTCCTGGACCATTAGCGCCTCAGGATCAGCCATAAGGTTGCGATACCACTTCGGGTGCTTCGCCGATCCGCCAACGGAGCCGACCATCGCGTACTTGCCGTCATGCTCCACCCGCATCAAAGCAAACTTCCTGATCTTGCCGCTCTTATGGCCCCGGGTGGTGAAGATGACGACTGGGCGACGGGTGCCAGCCAGCGTGTTGGCTTCCCGTCCATCCGTGGCTTCGTAACGCTCGACCTGATCCCGCACCCATCCACGCGGGCTGGGCTCGTACTCCCCTGTCAGCGACATTCGATCATCATAGATTCGCGGTGGCCGCGAGCACGGCGGCGATCTCACGGGGTTCATTAATTTGGTTGATCTGCTGCCACCTGATCACGCCCGCGGAGTCCAATACGAATGTGCCGCGTCGCGCGCAGCCCGCCGCCTCGTCGAACACCCCGTACGCCTGCGCAATCGCTCCGTGCGGCCAATGATCGCTGAGCAGGTCAAAGGGGATGCCCTCTGTATCGGCGTAGACACGCAAGGTGTACATGGCATCGCAGGAGACTGCCAGCACCCTCGAGCCAAGGGCCACGAAGCTCCCATGATCATCGCGAACGGCGGCCAGCTCATCGTGGCAGATGCTGGAGAAGGCCCAAGGGTAGAAGATGATCACTGCCGGTGCACCGCGCAGAGTGCTTACCGTGAGCAGCTCGCCATGCTGGTTGCGGGCCGTAAAGCTCGGAGCTGGCCGGCCAAGCCTCAGACTCACCGACGCGCGCCCTTAGGGCGGACCAGCTTGGTCGCGGTCCAGTCAGGCGACACAGGAATGCTGTTGGTTAGGGCCAGACCGGCAGTAAGCGCCGCCTCGGCCACATCGGCGGCATCAACGTAGCCACTTCTCCCAACCTTTGGCGTCATCAGCCAGATATAGCCGGCGTCGGTGAGATCGGGCAGTGCATCGACCAGACCGTCGACGAGATCGCCGTCCCCGTCACGCCACCACAGCAGCACCAGGTCGACGGCTTCCATCGCATCCTCGACGAGCTCACCGTCGATCGCATCCTCGATCATGATTCGCACGTCGTCATCGACGTCCTCATCCCAGCCGAGTTCCTGTACGACCAAGCCCCGGGAGAGGCCTAGCTTGTCACTCAAACTCCTGGATCCCCCGGCACCGGCTGTGGAGGTCACACAAACCTCCAGGATATTGACCAGAAGGAGAGGCGCCCGCTACGCGTCTTGACGCTCTGTTCACGGCGAGAAGAGATCCAGCTCATCCCGGCGTGCCGCCTCCCTTCGCTCAGCTCCAGCTAGCACTGAAGCCATCAAGTCGGTCCGGGTGGACCTTCTTGGGCACAGCCTGCCAGAGGCATGCTGTCCCGCGTAACCCCACGCCACCGATGAAGGACGGCAGCTAGTTCCGCAGTATGCAGGTTGATCTTGCGAAAGTGACAGGATGGATGCGCAACGTTGCGACCTGCACCAGCCCCCACCGGAGTTGGATGAGACGTAAGGAGCTTTTGGATGGCTACACCCAGACCTCATCCGGCCATCACTGCTGACGGCTTGCACACTCAACTACCCGACATCGATCCCGAGGAGACCAGCGACTGGCTGGAGTCCCTCGACGGCCTGCTGGAGGAAAAAGGTCGGAACCGCGCGCGGTTCGTCATGCTCAAGCTGCTTGAGCGAGCACGAGCACGCCACGTCGGCCTGCCTGCGCTGCGCAGCAGTGACTACATCAACACCATTCCCCCTGAGTCCGAGCCGTGGTTCCCAGGCGACGAGCACGTCGAGCGACGAATTCGCGCCTTCATCCGGTGGAATGCGGCGATCATGGTCAGCAAGGCCAATCGCAAAGGTCTTGAGGTCGGCGGTCACATCGCGACATACCAGAGCGCGGCCAGCTTGTACGAGGTGGGCTTCAACCACTTCTTCCGCGGCAAGGATCATCCCGGTGGCGGCGATCATGTCTTCATCCAGGGGCACGCGTCTCCTGGCATCTACGCGAGGGCATACCTGGAAGGTCGGCTGACCACCGAGCATCTGGACGCCTTCCGGCAGGAGGTGTCGCACGGACCGAGCAACGGACTTTCCTCCTATCCGCACCCGCGCCTGATGCCCAACTTCTGGGAGTTTCCCACGGTCTCCATGGGTATCGGTGCCATCAACTCGATCTACCAGGCACGGTTCAACCGCTACCTGCACAACCGCGGAATCAAGGACACCTCGCAACAGCGCATCTGGGGATTCCTCGGTGACGGGGAAATGGGCGAGCCCGAGTCGCTGGGCGCCATTGGGCTGCCAGCTCGGGAGGAACTCGACAACCTGACCTGGGTCATCAACTGCAACCTCCAGCAGCTTGACGGTCCGGTACGCGGGAACGGCAAGATCATTCAGGAGCTCGAGTCGATCTTCCTCGGCGCCGGCTGGCACGTGATCAAGGTGCTGTGGGGACGCGACTGGGATCCGCTGCTCGCTGCTGACGCCGATGGCGCGCTGGTGAACCAGCTGAACATCACCCCGGACGGACAGTTCCAGACCTACCTGGTGGAGGACGGCGCCTACATCCGAAACAACTTCTTCTCCGATCCACGGCTGCAGAGGATGGTCGCCGGGATGACCGACGACCAGCTCAGGGTGCTCTCCCGCGGCGGGCATGACTACCGCAAGGTGTACGCGGCATTCAAGGCGGCCACCGAACACGTTGGCCAGCCAACGGTGATCTTGGCTCAGACCGTCAAGGGATGGACCATCGGAGCCCTGGAAGGCAGAAACGCCACCCACCAGATGAAGAAGCTGACCACGAAGGATCTCAAGGCCTTCCGTGATCGTCTGTACATGGAAATCCCGGACAGCCAGCTGGAGGACGCGTACAACCCGCCGTACTACCACCCCGGCAATGACTCCGATGAGATCAAGTACTTGCATCAGCGGCGCCGCGAGTTGAACGGCTATCTTCCCGAGCGCCGTGTGAAACCCACGGTCATCAAGCTGCCCGGTGACGAGGTCTACGCGCCGCTGATGGAGTCGGCCGGGGAGAAGACCAGGGTGGCGAGCACCCAGGCTTTCGTCCGGCTACTTCGCGATCTCATGCGGGACAAGGAGATCGGGCACCGCATTGTGCCTATCGCACCGGATGAATTCCGCACTTTTGGCATGGATTCGATGTTCCCAACGGCCAAGATCTACAGCCCGCACGGCCAGATTTATGAATCTGTCGACCGCAAGCTCTTGTTGTCGTACAAGGAATCCGAGAAGGGCCAACTGCTGCACGAGGGCATCTCGGAGATCGGCGCCATGGGCTCAGTGATCGCGGCAGGATCGGCGTACGCCATGCACGGCGAGCCGATGATCCCGTTCTTCATCTTCTATTCGATGTTCGGATTCCAGCGAACCGGCGACTGGATCTGGGCAGCCGCAGACCAGTTGGCGCGTGGCTTCCTGATCGGTGCCACCGCTGGCCGCACCACGCTCACTGGTGAAGGCTTGCAACATGCCGACGGCCACTCACCACTGCTCGCGAGCACGAACCCGGCGGTCATCCACTACGACCCGGCTTTCGGCTACGAGATCGCGCATATTGTCAAAGACGGCCTGCGGCGGATGTACGGTCACGACGATCCAGACCATCCCGACGGCGAGGATCTGATCTACTACATCACCGTCTACAACGAGCCGGTTTCTCAGCCGGGGCCGCCAGACAATCTCGACGTGGAAGCGTTACTGCGCGGGATGTATCGCTACGCGCCAAGCCCGCTCGAGGGCGATCATCCCGGTGCCCAAATCCTGGTCTCTGGCATCGCGATGACGGCAGCGCTGAAGGCGCAGAAGATGCTGGCGGAGGAGTGGGGTGTCGCGGCAGACGTTTGGTCGGTCACCTCGTGGAATGAGCTCCGCCGTGATGCAGTGGATGTGGAGAAGTGGAATCTCATGCATTTGCGCGAGGAGCGCCGGGTGCCGTATGTCACGCGCGCCATGGCCCGCGCACCAGGCCCGGTGATCGCGGTCAGCGACTACATGCGTGCTGTCCAAGATCAGATCGCTCCCTGGGTGGACAGCACCTGGTGCTCTCTGGGCACGGACGGCTTCGGGTTCGCTGACACCCGGGCGGCGGCTCGGCGTTACTTCCTGGTCGACGCCGAGTCGATTGTGGTCGCTACGCTGCAGAGCCTCGCCCGCGACGGGAAGTATGACCCCGACGCGGCAGCAGAGGCCTTCGATCGCTACCGGCTCGGCGACCCCACTGCCGCTGCTGGAATCACGCAGGAAGGCGCGAACGCGTAGGGCAGGGCCCACCGAAAGCTGACCGATTCAGGTCCTCCCTCTCAGGGCAGCTTTGACATCCTCAACCGCTTGAGCGTTCCCGGCAATCTGCCACCGGTTTGCACCGACAACGATCTCATCAGCGACACCACCAGCACCGATGACAAGCGCCGCGCCTGGATACCAGTCCCAGCCATTCAGGTTGGCCTGGAGAAACACGCCAAGCCTGCTGCTGGCTACTCCCGCCAGGTCGATTGACGCCGACCCAAGGATCCGCATCGTCGCCGCGGAGGCAACCACCGACTGCCAGGCAATCATGCGTTGCCGATCGGGGAGGTGCCGCGGATGGAAGTAGGTGGCAACCGAGATCTCGGAGAGACCTTGACTGGCCAGCGTAGGCACCTGCTGCCCATTGAGGGTTGTTGGGTTCTCCCGACCACCGAGCCAGAGCTGATCGACGGCCGGGTAGTAGACGGCTCCCAACAGGGGCCCGTCGGCATCGACCAGACCCACTGCCGAGCACCAGTATGGGATTCCGGAAAGGAAGTTGTAGGTGCCGTCGACTGGGTCGATGTACCAGGTGCGGCCGTTGCCCGGCTTGCGCGCACCTTCCTCACCCACCAGCCCGTCGTCGGGCCGGCTCTCGGAGAGCCGCCCACTAATCCGTTCCTCGCCCGCGTGATCCGCGGCTGACACCACGTCTGAGAGCGAGGTCTTGTAGCGGGTCTCCAGACCCTGGCTGAGCATCTCACCGGCCAAGGTGCCGGCCTCGCGTACCAGATCAGCGGCCAGGCTTATGTCGTCCACCCGCTGACCCTAACGCGCTGAGCATTCCAAATGCTGATGCGTCTATTTGAGCCCGCTTGCGACGAGCACGATCAAGAACCGGCCGGGCGTGCTGTACCAAGTTTGATCCAGGTATCGACAACAGTGTCGGGATTGAGTGAAATGCTGTCTATTCCCTGGTCCAGCAGCCACTCGACAAGATCAGGATGATCACTTGGTCCCTGGCCGCAGATCCCCACGTACTTTCCGCGCGCCTTGCAGGCCCTGATTGCTGTACTGATCAAGGACTTGACGGCTGGATCACGTTCGTCGAACGAGGCGGCGACCAGACCGGAGTCACGGTCGAGTCCCAACGTGAGCTGGGTCAGATCGTTGGAGCCAATCGAGAAGCCGTCGAAATGATCAAGGAACGCGTCCGCAAGAATGGGGTTGGAGGGCAGCTCACACATCATGATCACCTCCAGGCCGTTCTCCCCGCGGCGCAGGCCGTGCTCGGCAAGGAGTCGGACTACGCTCTCAGCCTCGCCGACAGTGCGAACGAAAGGAATCATGATCTTCACGTTCGTCAGGCCCATGGCGTCGCGTACGTAGCGAAGCGCCTCACACTCCATCGCGAAACAGTCGGCGAAGTCGGGCGAGAGATATCGGGCAGCTCCGCGGTACCCGATCATCGGATTTTCCTCGTGCGGCTCATAGCGGTCACCGCCGAGCAGACTGGCGTACTCATTGGACTTGAAGTCCGACATACGCACGATCACCGGATGCGGGGCAAAGGCGGCAGCGATCGTCGCGACTCCCTCCGCCACCCGCCGCACGAAGAAATCCCCCGGCGTCTGATACGCGGCAGCGGCATCACTGATGCGACTGCGCAACGGCTCATCCAGTGAGGACGACTCCAGCACCGCCTTGGGATGAATGCCGATCTGGTTGTTGATGATGAACTCCAGTCGCGCCAGTCCGACGCCAGCATTGGGTAACCGTGAGAACGCGAAGGCCTGCTCCGGAGTGCCGACATTCATCATGATCTTGACACCGATCTGGGGCATGCTGCTCTGCTCGGACTCCTCGATGTCGAACTCGAGCAGACCTTCGTACACATATCCGGTGTCACCCTCGGCACATGAGATGGTGACCGCCTGGCCGTTTTGCAACTCGCTGGTTGCCGCGCGTGTGCCAACGACTGCTGGGATTCCGAGCTCGCGCGCGATGATCGCCGCATGGCAGGTGCGGCCGCCACGATTGGTCACGATCGCTGCTGCTCGCTTCATGATCGGTTCCCAGTCGGGGTCGGTCATGTCGGCAACCAACACCTCACCGGATTCAAAGAGCTGCATGTCGGCGATCGATGAAAGCACTCGCGCGGTGCCCGCGCCGATCTTCTGCCCGATGGCGCGTCCTTCCGCAAGGACCGGGCCGCGCTCGCGAATTCGATAACGCTGGATGCGTGCCGCAGCCTGTCGGGACTTCACGGTCTCAGGCCGCGCCTGGAGGACGTAAAGCTGGCCGTCAAGCCCGTCCTTGCCCCATTCGATATCCATCGGTCGCGCATAGTGGTCCTCGATGATCAGCGCCTGCCGCGCCAGCTCAGTGACCTCGGCATCGGTGAGGGACAGCCGCCTTCGGTCCGCGTCATCGACCGCGACGAACTCGGTGGTCTGGCCGACCTCGGTTTGCCCGGTGTAGATCATCTTGGTCGCCTTGCTGCCGACGTCGCGCTTGAGAATCGCGGGTCGCCCAGCGCGTAGCGCGGGCTTGTAGACGTAGAACTCGTCCGGGTTCACTGCGCCCTGAACAACGGCTTCCCCAAGACCATAGGAGGAGGTAATGAACACAGCATCGGCAAAGCCCGACTCGGTATCCATGGTGAACATCACCCAGACGAACCGATGTCGGAGCGGACCATCCGCTGCACCCCCGCCGAGAGTGCGACCGCCTCGTGCTCGAACCGATGATGGACCCATAGGCGATGGCCCGGTCGTTGTAGAGGGATGCAAAGACCTGCTTGATCGCGGTCAGGATGGCGTCGATGCCATGGACATTGAGAAATGTCTCCTGCTGACCGGCAAACGAGGCGTCAGGCAGGTCTTCTGCAACCGCGCTGGACCGCACTGCAAATGAAACCCGTCGTCGGAGGAGTCGCCCGAGTCGCCGGCTAGCCGAGAGTAGGCGGCGCGAATGTCGGATTCCAGATTGGCCGGGAGCGGTTGCCGGCCGAGCGGATCTTGCGCCCTACGGCTGCCAGCTGCGCAACGTCCTCAGTATCCAGTGCCGCCAGCTCGGCGTTGATCATCTCGGCCAAACCGCCGTCGGAGATGAAATGGCGGTGGGCATCCGCGGTGGTTGCGAAGCCGTCGGGTACGCGGATACGGCGGAAGTCAGATTTCGGACCATCTCGCCCAACGACGCGTTCTTGCCGCCGACCTGGTCGAGATCGGCAAGGCTCAGGTCGGAGAACCAGACGACTGCCGATGTAGTCGAGGGGGCGATGTGGTCGACGATGCTGGCACGGTACTTCCTTCTGGTATCTCAGGACTTGTGGTTGAGCGTCTGCAAGATCACTGTGGACATCTCCTCCACGGACTTGGCCGAGGAATTGATCACAGGAAGGCGGTGGTTTCGGTACATGGCCTCAGCTTGGCGCAGTTCGTAGGTGCACTGCTCTAACGAGGCGTAGCGGGAGTTGGGCCGTCTTTCGTGGCGGACCTGACTGAGCCGTGCCGGCGTGGTCAGCATGCCGAAACACCGGTCACGTAGCCCGCGTACCGGGCGTGGCAGCTCGGCGGTCTCAAAGTCCTCATCAACAAGCGGGTAGTTGGCGACGAAGATGCCGTGCTGCAAGGCGAGATACATCGTTGTCGGTGTCTTGCCACACCGTGATGGAGCTATCAAGATCACGTCCGCCTTGTCCAGGGCGCGCATGCTCTGCCCATCGTCGTGTTCGATCGCGTACTCGACGGCAGCCATTCGTGTGTTGTAGCGCTTGACGTCGCCCATGCCGTGCAGCCGAGCCGCCACTCGGATCCCCTTGGTTCCCAAGATCGACTCGACTCGTTCCATGTGCAGGTCGAAGAAATCGATCAGCGGGCATGTGGTACGCGAGAGCTCATGCCGTACCTCTTCGACGGCGGCTGTGGAGAAGGCCAAGGGTGTTATGGGACCCGCGGCAGCCGTATCCAAGACCTTTACCACCCGTCGGGCCTCGTCGATTGTGGAGATGAACGGAATGAGACGACGCTCGAACCGTAGGTCGGGAAACTGGATCAGCAGGGCGTTGCCCATCGTCTCCGCAGTGATTCCGGTGCTGTCAGAGAGGAAGAAGACCGGGATAGGAGGCGACTCCGACGCCTCTTGTAACCGCTCGTCGTCTTCGCCCACTAGTCATCACCTCCGGCGCTCAGCACATCGCCACAGGCTATACCAGTGCTGCGACTGGTATCATCCGCAGCCACATGGATTAACAAGTGGACTGATCACCTCGTGTCCTGAACCGCCTTATTTCGCCTTGGCGCACCAGGCCAGCAGCTCATCCGCTGGCCACGTGTTAATCACTCGATCTGGATCGAGGCCCAGGTCTTCGGCTCGTTGACAGCCATAGATCTGGAACTCCAGTTGTCCGGGCGCATGAGCGTCCGTGTCGATGGAGAAGAGGCATCCCATGTCTATGGCCATCTGCAAGAGCCTCGTCGGTGGGTCGCGTCGCTCAGGACGGGAGTTGATCTCGAGCGCCACATTGAAGGTACGACAGGCCTCGAACACCACCTCCGGGTCGAAAACTGACTGCGGTCGGGTGCCCCGTTCTCCTTCGATCAGCCGGCCGGTGCAGTGCCCCAAGATGTTGGTTCTGGGATTTACGATCCCGCCGACCATCCGGTGCGTCATGGTCTCCGAATCCGAGCGGAGCTTGGAGTGGACGCTCGACACCACTATGTCGAGCTCGCCCAGGAGTTCGTCATCTTGATCAAGACTGCCGTCTTCGAGGATGTCGACTTCGATGCCCCGCAGGCAACGAAACGGCGCCATGACCTCATTGAGCTCGGCCACCACAGCTACCTGCTGACGCAACCGGTCGGCACTCAATCCACGTGCTACCTGTAACCGCGGCGAGTGATCGGTAATGGCGCAATATTCATGGCCGAGCGCCTCCGCGGTGATCATCATTTCCTCGAGCGGGCTGCCGCCATCAGACCAGGATGAGTGACAGTGCAGGTCACCCTTGATCGCGGCCCGCATGTTCAGTCCACCCTCGACAAGAGGCCGCTTTTCATCACGAAGTTTCTGGAGATACTCCGGCACCTGGCCCGCCATGGCTTGGGTGATCACCGTGGCCGTTTTGGGCCCGACGCCCGATACCTTCGCCCAAGTGCCCTGCTCCTGATGATGACGTCGCTCGTTCTCGCTCATCCCGGCCAGGGCGTCGGCGGCGCCGCGGTACGCACGTACCCGGTACGTGTCGGCGCGCGAGCGTTCCAGCAGGAATCCGATCTCCCGCAGAGCTTCTACGGGATTCACTCGGGGAGGCTCCTCCGCGGACGTGGCTTGAGTGTCACCGTCGGCATTGGCGGCGCCTCCATCACCTTCTCCGAGCGGCTGACGATGGGCGGGAATCGCGGATCCCGGCCCTCCCAAGCGGATCGGAAGTCCACGATCTCCTGATGGCTCCGGCCGATGAAGTTCCACCACATCACGATGTCCTCGGCGAAGGGTTGCCCGCCGAGCATGATCACACGGCCGCCCTGCTGGCTGCGGAGCCGAACGTGTCTGCGGTTCACGCCGAGATAGAGCAGCTGGTCGACTCCGACTACGGTCGATTCCACGACTACCGCACCCGCGACGACCGCGATTCCGTATTCGAAGCCTTCCTCGAGGGCGAGCACGACATCGGTACCGGCATCAAGGCTCAGGTCTGCGCCGCAGAGCGGTGAATACCCGAGCGCTGGCGATCTCGCGCCGTCGACTTCGCCAATCAGCACCTTCCCACGAACCCCTGGCCGATTCAGATCTGGCAGCTCGGTGTAGCTCTCGAACGCCGGATTATGGTCGCGCATAGCATCCGGCAGCGCCACCCAGAGCTGTACCCCATGCAGCATTGGGGGCTTATCCGGCTGCGAAATCTCGCTGTGCACGATGCCGTGCCCGGCGGTCATGATGTGCAGCTCCCCCGGTCGTACCATCGCCTGGGAGCCGAGGCTGTCGCGATGCTCGATCTCGCCGTCAAGCAACCAGGTGACCGTCTGCAAGCCCGTATGGGGATGTGCCCAGACCTGCATGCCGGCTGAGCCGCTGACGTCCTCGGGCCCGTAATGATCAAGAAAACACCAGGCGCCGATCATCCGGATCTGCTTGTCTGGCAGCGAGCGCGCCACTTCGGTGGTCTTGCCGAGATAAACCCGACGAGCTGTCAGCAACAACTCCTCGGGCCCACCCTCGAGCCGAGCAGCACACAGATACTCCTGTGGCCGTGTATCAAGATCACTCAAGTGCCCAGCGGCCTTTCCGATTGTCCTCGACTTGTCAGACTCCGTCAGCAGGTCAAAAGCGTGCGGAGGCGCTGACAATTATGGATTGCACCCTGACAGGCAGCCTGCCAAATTCGCCTCCTTCGTCGCTCGCGCACCAAGGCGGCCAGATGCTAACGGAGCTCAACCGCGAGCTCCTGCAGTCGGCGAAACGGGCCACCTGTCATAGTGCGGTCGGCATTACAGTCAGCCTATGGCCGCGAGTACGAGAGAGATCAATAGGTCCCTGCTCCCGTCGGCCAAGACTCGCGCGACGATCGCCAAGCGGCTCGCTGGCGTGACCGACAAGATGACCACCGCAACGGTCGCCGAAATGGAGGCGCGATATCACTGGTTTCGCAGACTAGACGCCGAACATCGATCATGGATCACCCTGGTAGCGCAGGCAGGTATCGATGGTTTCGTACGCTGGTTTGCCGCCCCCGGTATTCAGGCGCCGAGTACCTCCGAGGTCTTCGGTTCGGCGCCGCGGGAGCTGGCTCGCAAAATCTCCCTTTACCAAACGGTTGAACTTGTGAGGACCACGATTGATGTGGTCGAGAGCCAGATCGATGAGCTTATGCCGAAAGGCGACCGGCCCGTTCTGCATGCGGCGATCGTGCAGTACAGCCGGGAAGTCGCCTTCTCCGCGGCCGAAATCTATGCGCGTGCGGCCGAGCTCCGGGGCGCCTGGGACGAGCGGCTGGAGGCTCTCGTGGTCGATGCGGTGTTGCGTGGAGAGACCGATGAAACCGTGCTGTCACGGGCATCGACTTTGGGCTGGCATTCGACCGCGAGTGTGGTTGTCGTCGTCGGACCCGCTCCACAGCTGGAACCGGCGCAAGCCCTGGAATCCATCCGGCACATCGCAGCCATCGCCGGCAGCGACATGCTCGGCGCGGTACAGGGCGACAGAATGGTCGTCGTTCTGGGCGGGGCCGGATTGAATTCACCCGACCGAGCCTTGGAGATCGTGCGCAAGTTCGTCACGATGTTCGGTCCAGGGGCGGTCATCGTCGGACCACCAGTGGAGCACTTGATGGACGCG
>JAICEV010000067.1 GCA_025923975.1 Propionibacteriaceae bacterium | reverse complement strand
CGGGCTCACCCTTCGACAGGCTCAGAGCGGATAGGCACAAAGAAATAGGACATGCAAGTGGTTTTCTCACGCCGTGAAGGTTGGCGGTACGTTGGGGTGCGCGGCTGGCCCGGCGCTGCCCACAAGGAGAAACCGAGCCAGTCGAATCGGCTCGCTCCACCAGCGGGCTGGAGTCAAAACCAACGCCCCGGAGGGTGGCGGTACCACCCAGCGCGGCGATCCCGCACCGGGACCGATGAGATGCGGAACCACCGCATCCGGTGACGAGAGGATGCACCAATGAGCGACGTCAGCGGTGCGAGTGGAGAGGTCGAGCTTGTTCAGCTGCTTACCCCCGAGGGTGAGCGGCTACAACACCCCGAGTACTCCTACAGCGGCGACGACGATCAGATCAAAGGCTTCTACCGCGACATGGTGTTGACCCGCCGGGTCGACGCCGAGGCAACTGCCCTGCAGCGCCAAGGCGAGCTGGGTCTGTGGGCTTCGTGCCTGGGCCAAGAGGCGGCGCAAGTCGGCTCAGGACGGGCGCTCAGCAAGCGGGACTTCGTTTTTCCCACCTATCGAGAGCATGGCGTGGCTTGGTGCCTCGGTGTCGACCCGGTGCACCTGCTAGGCCTGTTCCGCGGAGTTGATCTTGGTGGCTGGGATTCCCAGAAGTACCGGTTCCACCTCTACACGATCGTCATCGGTGCACAGACGTTGCATGCCACGGGCTATGCGATGGGCGTCGAACGCGACGGCCTGGTCGGCACCGGTGACCCGGACCGCGACATGGCGGTGGTCTGCTACTTCGGGGACGGCGCCACCAGCGAGGGCGACGTCAGTGAGGCTTTCATCTTCGCTAGCTCCTACAACGCGCCCATTGTCTTCATCTGCCAGAACAACCAATGGGCCATCTCCGAACCGATCGAGCGGCAGTCCCGAATTCCCTTGTATCGCAGGGCTTCTGGCTTCGGCTTCCCCGGTGTACGTGTCGATGGCAACGACGTACTTGCGGTGTACGCGGCCACCACAGCAGCGCTGGAGCGGGCGCGCAGCGGCAGCGGCCCGTCCTTGATCGAGGCTTACACCTATCGCATGGGCGCCCACACGACCTCGGACGATCCGACGAAATACCGGCTCGCCGACGAGCTCGAGCACTGGCGGCTGAAGGACCCGATCGAGCGAGTCAAGGCGTACCTGACACGAAGGGGCAGCGGCGACGAGGCCTTCTTTGCCGATGTGGAGGCCGAAGCCTCCGACTTGGCAGCCGACCTCCGTACTCGCTGCCTGGCTCTGCCCGACCCACACATGCTGGAGTTCTTTGATTACGTCTACGCCGAGCAGACTCCCCATCTTGAGGAGCAGAAGGCCAACTACGCCGAGTACTTAGCCACCTTTGAGGGCGCTGAGCCCAGCGAGGAGCATCGAGAAGCCGAGCCTGCGTACGGGGGAGGCGTCTGATGACCATGCTGACCATGGCGAAAGCGCTCAACGCCGGCCTGCGCAGGGCGCTGGAAGCCGATCCCAAGGTAGTGATCGCGGGGCAGGATGTCGGCAAGCTTGGTGGTGTCTTCCGAGTCACCGAGGGCCTCCAGAAGGACTTCGGCGAACATCGGGTGATCGATTCGCCGCTGGCGGAATCCGGCATCGTCGGCACCGCCGTTGGGATGGCGTTACGCGGCTACCGCCCCGTGTGCGAGATTCAATTCGACGGCTTCGTCTACCCGGCGTTCGACCAGATTGTCAGCCAGGCGTCGCGGCTGCATTACCGATCACGTGGCCTGCTGAAGATGCCGATCGTGATCCGGATCCCTTACGGCGGAGGAATTGGAGCTGTCGAGCACCACAGCGAATCGCCAGAGGCCTACTTCTGCCACACCGCCGGTCTCAAAGTGGTGACCTGCTCCAATCCGGTTGACGCGTACTGGATGATTCAGCAGGCCGTCGCCTCAGACGACCCGATCATCTTCTTCGAACCCAAGCGCCGTTATCACGAGCGCGCCGAGGTGGACGAGTCGGCGAGCCCGGTGCCATTGCACTCGGCGCGGCTGGTGCGACCCGGAACCGACGTCACCTTGATCGCGTACGGGCCCATGGTCAAGACTTGTCTGGACGCGGCCGAAGCAGCAACTGAGGAAGGTCGTGATCTTGAAGTGATCGATCTCCGTACGCTGTCGCCGCTCGACATGGCCATAGTCCTCGAGTCAGTGCAGAAGACAGGCCGGGCGGTGACCGTACACGAGGCTCAATTGAATCTCGGGCTGGGTGCTGAGCTTGCCGCGCGGATTACCGAGCAGTGCTTCTATTCCCTGGAGGCACCGGTGCTGCGAGTAGCTGGCTTTGACTTACCGTATCCGCCGAGCCGCGTCGAGGAGGAATATCTTCCTGATCTTGATCGGGTTCTCGACATGGTCGATCGCTCGCTGGCCTACTGAGGGGTGGCCCCGCATGGCGCTACATACTTTCCGGCTGCCTGATCCCGGCGAGGGACTGGTTGAGGCCGACATTGTCACCTGGCGGGTGGCGGTCGGTGACGAAGTCAAGATCAACGACATCCTGGTCGAGGTCGAGACCAGCAAGTCGCTTGTGGAGCTTCCGACACCGTACGCCGGCACCGTGACCGAGCTGCTGGTCAATGAAGGGGACACGGTCAATGTCGGCACGCCGATCATCTCGATCGACGATGGCGTAGCTGAGGCGAAACCGGCGGAGAACAACGGCGGTGAAGCCCAGGTGCCCAATCTGGTCGGCTATGGGCCACGCACCTCGACAGCCAAGCGGCGCCCACGGCGCGGCGGGGGAGAGGGGTCGGTAGAGGCGCACGATCAGGTTGCGGATACTTTTTCCACCCATGCTCCGGTCTCGCGACGGGCCGACGACCGGGAGCCTCTGCTGGCCGACCAGGATGCGCCCACCGGCGCCCCGCTGCCAGGACCGGGTGAGTCGGCGCCTACGCCGGTACCGTCCGGTGGTGCGGTACTTGCCAAACCACCGGTACGCAAGCTCGCTAAGGATCTGGGTGTTGATCTTGGAACTCTGGTGGGCAGTGGGCCGGGTGGGGTGATCACTCGGAACGACGTCGTGCAGGCGGACAAACAAATGCGCGCTGAGCTTGTCGAAACGCCGGAGATCACGCCAGCTGAGATGGGCGCTGTCGAAGCTTGGCGAATGCCGCGCGAGGACGTGCGGATTCCGATCAAGGGCGTACGCAAGTCGACGGCCGAGGCAATGGTGCGCTCGGCGTTCAGCGCACCGCACGTCTCGGTGTGGCTGGACTGCGACGTGAGTGCGACGATACAGCTAGTGGAGCGGCTCAAGGCTCGTCGCGAGTTTGCTGATCTTCGGGTCTCCCCACTGTTGATCGTCGCCAAGGCGGTATGCCTGGCGCTGAGGCGTTCGCCAGAGCTCAACTCCTACTGGGACGAGCCGGCTCAGCAGATCGTGCTCAAAAGTTCGATCAATCTGGGAATCGCCGCCGCAACTCCACGCGGCCTCGTCGTGCCCAATATCAAGGGCGCCGACTCTCTCAGTCTCACCGAACTGGCGGCTGCCGTCACCGACGTCGTAACAACGGCCCGCGACGGTAAGACGCAGCCGGCGGACATGGCTGGCGGTACCTTCACGATCACCAACATCGGCATCTTCGGCGTCGATGCTGGTACCCCGATTCTGAATCCAGGGGAGTCGGGAATCCTGTGCATTGGCCAGATCACGCGCCGGCCCTGGGTGGTTGGCGACGGATCCGACGAGCGGATTGAACCACGTTGGGTTACCACCCTGTCGGTCTCCTTCGACCACCGGCTCGCCGATGGTGCCCAGGGTTCCACTTTCCTGGCCGATGTGGCCGCCATCCTGGCCGACCCGGCCCTCGCCCTCCTCTTCTAACTCCCTCATCACCCCGACTTGTCAGCATCAGTGGTCGCCATAGCGACCACTGATGCTGACAAGTCGGGGTGAAGGAGTCGGTTAGGACGAGAGGAGCTCTTTGTCGCTGACCTGACGACCGGTGTCGACGAGCTCTTGAAGGGCGTCGCCGTCGTCCCACTGGTTGACGTTCATCGCAGCCGCCACGGCGCCATCCTTGAGCCAGAACGCGGTGAACTCCCGCGACGCCAGATCGCCCCGCACCACAAGCCGATCCTTCGCCGGGTCGGCGAAGCCTCGATATTCACATCCAAGGTCGTACTGGTCGGAGAAGAAGAACGGCCGCAACTCGTACGGAGCCTCGGCACCCAGCAGGTTGCCCGCCACATGGCGCCCTTGATCTTTGGCATTTGCCCAGTGCTCCACCCGGACCCGGCGGCCATACTTCGGATGATCATGGGCCGCGACATCCCCTGCTGCATAGATCTCGGGATCGGAGGTACGCAGGGTTGCATCGACCGCGATGCCGCCGTCCGCGAGCTTGAGGCCGGCTGCGTCGGCAAGGGCGATGTTCGGCGCAGCGCCTACGCCGATCAAGATGGTGTCTGCCGGGATGGAATGACCACCCTTGATCAGGACCGAGGAGGCCGTGCCCTCGCCAGCGAAACCCTTGACGCCGGTACCAAGCCGGAGGTCCACACCGTGATCGCGATGGAGCGCGGCGAAGGTGGCGCCGATCTGCTCCCCGACGACACCCAGCAATGGCTGTGACCGCGGCTCGACGATCGTCACGTTGGACCCGTGCTGCCGCGCGGCGGCCGCGGCCTCACAGCCGATCCAGCCGGCTCCCACGATCACTACGTTGGCACCATCAGTAAACCGCTCACGCAACGCAAGGGACTCTTCGAGCGTCCGCAGTGTCAGTAAGCCGTCCAACTCTGAGCCGTGTACGTCCAGCCGCCGTGGCGCCGAACCGGTTGTGATGAGCAGCTTGTCGTACGGATATTCATGGCGGCTCGCCACTACGACCTTCCGGCCCCGGTCAATCCGGGTAGCCGTCGTGCCGAGCCGCAGGGAAATCGCCTTATCGGCGTACGTTGCCTCATCGCCGACCCAGTCCGGTTCGTCCCTCTCACCCAGCAGCAAAGCCTTGGACAGCGGCGGTCGCTCGTACGGAAGCTGGCTCTCCTCACCAATCAAGGTCAGCTCACCCTCATACCCCTGATCCCGCAGCGCGATGCCGGCCGTACCTCCGGCCAGTGAGGCTCCGATGATGACGATGCGTGACGGCTGCGCGTTAGGGGATTGAGTCATGCGCCAATCGTCTCTCGGGTCGTGCGCTGATCCGTTATCGACCCACCACGATGTGAGCGGTCAGAAGGCCGCTTCGTCCAGGTCCATGACTGCGAGATCGGTCGACTCGGCAATGACACGCTCGGCTGCCAACTTCGGCAGCACCGTACGCGCGAACCAGCGGCCGGAGGCGACCTTGCCCTCATAGAAGGATTTCTCGTCAGGCGGCAGATCCCCATTGAGGCGGTCGAGCGCCACTTCGGCACCCCGAAGCAGCAGCCAGGCGCAGATCACATCGCCGAGCGCCATGAGCAGTCGAGTGGTATTCAGACCGACCTTATAGACGTTGCGCGGGGTACCCGGAAGTGCTGAGCCAAGATCTTTGATCATGGTCGCCACAATCGCTGCAACATCGTCCGAAGCCTGCTGCAGCAAGCCGCGCTCCTCTTTGAGTTGCCCATTTCCGGCTTCAGTCGCAGTCCACTGACTGATCTGCCTCGAAAGATCCTCAAGCGCGCGGCCCTGATCTTTGATGATCTTGCGGAAGAACAGATCTTGACCCTGAATCGCGGTCGTGCCCTCGTAGAGGGTATCGATCTTGGCATCCCGGACGTACTGCTCGATCGGATAGTCGGTAAGGAATCCGGAGCCACCGAAGGTCTGCAGCGACTCCGTTCCCAACAGCACCCAGGAGCGTTCCGAGCCGTAGCCCTTGACAATCGGCAATAGGAGATCGTTCAGCCGCTCGGCTGCGTCATCGGTTGTGCCTTGGGCACTCGCGATCGCATTCCGGTCCTGGATCGTGGCAGTAAAGAGCAGCAGCGCTCGCAACCCTTCGGTGAACGATTTCTGCGTCATCAGTGAACGCCGCACATCGGGATGGTGGGTGATGGTCACCCGTGGCGCGGTCTTGTCGGTGGCCTGAGTCAGGTCAGCACCCTGAACTCGTGTCTTGGCGTACTCCAGGGCGTTGAGGTAGCCGGTCGACAGGGTGGCGATCGCCTTCGTGCCCACCAGCATCCGGGCATGCTCGATCACATGGAACATCTGCGCGATGCCGTCGTGGACCTCCCCTAGCAGCCAGCCCTTGGCGGGCACACCTGCATCCCCGAAGCTCAGCTCACAGGTTGTGGAGGCCCTGATGCCCATCTTCTTCTCGAGATTGGTCGCGAAGACTCCATTGCGCTCGCCGATTAGCTCACCCGTCTGGAGATCAAAGTGGAACTTCGGCACGATGAAGAGGGACAGACCCTTGGTTCCCGGTCCGCCGACACCCTCGACACCTTGGGGTCGCGCCAGCACCAGATGGATGATGTTCTCGGCTAAGTCGTGCTCACCTGAGGTGATGAAACGCTTGACACCCTCGATGTGCCAGGTGCCGTCGGGCTGCGGAATTGCCCGGGTCCGCCCGGCGCCTACATCGGAGCCCGCGTCCGGTTCGGTCAACACCATCGTGGCAGCCCACTGGCGCTCGATCATGATCTCGGCGATGCGCCGATCACGCTCGTTGCCCACAGCCCACAGCATGTAGCCGAACTTGGGGCCCGCTGAGTAGAGGCAGATCGACGGATTGGCGCCGATGTTCAGCTCGTGAACCGCCCACTGTACTGACGGCGGGGTGGCGTGACCGCCAAGCTCGGCTGGCAACTCAAGTTGCCACGTCCCTGAGTCCATGAGCGCCTGAAACGACCTCTTGATGTCCTCGGGCACCGTGACCGAATGGGTCTTCGCGTCGAAGATCGGTAGGCCGCCATCCCCATCGGCGAATGACGCGGCAAGCTTCGTCCTAGCAACATGATCGACTTCAGCGAGAATCGCCGAGACGGTCTCCCGGTCGAGATCGGTGTACGGAGCAGTGCCCAGGATCTCCTCCCGGCCGAGCACCTCGAAGAGGTTGAACTCGATATCGCGCACATTGGACTTGTAATGACTCATCCGGCACCTCGATGGCCAAGTTACCTCTCAGTAACTTACATTATGCTACTCGCCAGTAACCAAACCAAGCCGCGAGCGTCGGGATTCGCGCGACCGCCGTACGGAGAAGGAGCGAGCAGAGGCGTTCCTTCCGCTGTGAGCGACGACGGCGGATTCCAAAGCGCGATGCGCGAGCAGCTTCGAAACACAGCATTGTGAGTCAACAGCTAAATTGACTTCTGAGGCGAAGCCGAATCGCAGCTATGGAGGGCGGATGCGCAGGTCAAGGGAGTCCGACGAAGCCAAGCTCGACATATCGCAGCCAGACGACCATGCAGCCGGCATCCCCGGTGTAGCTGTCGCCCTGAAACGATCGCTGCAGAAGATGGGCCCGAGACGGTCCGCGCGTACGCTGCTCAACCTCAATCAGGCCGAAGGCTTCGACTGCATGAGCTGTGCCTGGCCGGATCCGGACCCGGGTCATCGGCACACCGCCGAATTCTGCGAGAACGGCGCCAAAGCTGTGGCGGAAGAGGCCACTACGGCGCGCGCGACCCCGGAGTTCTTCGCCCGCCACAGCATCGCCGAGCTTGACGGGCACAGCGAGCATTGGCTGGGCCAGCAGGGCCGAATCACCCATCCCATGATCAAGAAGCCGGGAGCGACGCACTACGAGCCGATCGAGTGGGACGCAGCATTCCGACTGATCGGGGGCCAGCTCAAGGCATTGGCAAGTCCGGACGAAGCAATCTTCTACACCTCGGGCCGCACCTCCAATGAGGCGGCGTTTTGCTATCAACTGTTCGTGCGGGCGTACGGCACGAACAACCTGCCTGACAGCTCCAACATGTGTCATGAGTCATCGAGCTACGCGCTGGCGGAGACCATCGGCATCGGCAAGGCAAGCGTCACGTTGAACGACGTCCACAATGCGCGACTGTTGATCTTGGCTGGGCAGAACCCGGGTACCAACCACCCCCGGATGTTGTCCGCTCTGGAGACAGCCAAGCACAACGGTGCCAAGATCATTGCGGTCAACCCGCTGCGCGAGGCCGGATTGATCAACTTCCGCAATCCACAGAAGCCGCGCGGGCTAGTCGGCAAAGGCACCGACCTTGCGGATCTATATCTGCCAATCAAGATCAATGGTGATCTAGCACTGTTCCAGGCATGGGGTGCGCTGCTGGTGGAGTGGAACGCTCTCGATCATGAGTTCATTGAGCGGTATACCCGTGGTTTCGAAAGCTGGCGGGCTCATGTATCGGCCATCGACTGGGACTTCGTGGTCGCGACCACCGGGTTGTCCCGCGAGCTGATCACTGAGGCGGCTCGGCTGATCCGCGACTCCGATCAGACAGTGTTTTGCTGGGCCATGGGGTTGACCCAGCATCACAATGCGGTAGCCACCATCTCCGAGATCGTGAATCTGGCCTTGGCACAGGGCAACATTGGCAAGCCAGGCGCCGGGCTTCTTCCGGTACGTGGCCACTCCAACGTGCAAGGCGACCGCAGCATGGGCATCTGCGAGAGCCCGCCGTCGCACTTCCTCGACCGACTGCAGGCCGAGTTCGGTTTCCAGCCGCCGCGAGAGGACGGCTATGACACAGTGGACGCCATTCGCGCGCTGCGTGACGGAGAGGCCAAGATTTTCATCGGACTCGGCGGCAACTTCGTGCAGGCCGCTCCGGACACCGAGGTCACTGCCGCAGCGCTTCGCCGGGCGCAGCTCACGGTACACATCTCAACCAAGATCAACAGATCACACCTGACATGCGGCACGACGGCGTTGATCTTGCCGACATTGGGACGCACCGAGATTGACGTGCAGGCGAGCGGGCCGCAGGTCGTCTCGGTGGAGGACTCCACCTGCTCGGTACACGCCTCTCGCGGACCGCTGGCTCCGGCCAGTCCTCAGCTGCGCTCCGAAGTGGCGATCGTCACTGCGCTTGCTGAGGCGACGCTGGATGATCGCTATGACATTGACTGGCACGGCATGCGTGATGACTATCGGAACATCCGCCGCCTTATCGCACGCACCGTACCCGGCTGTAAGAGCTATGAGGTGAACGTCTCTCGGCCGGGCGGCTTCGTGATGGAGCATCCGCCGCGAGACTCGCGCACCTTCCCCACCAAGTCAGGACGGGCGGAATTCACGGTGTCGGCGATCGAGGCGCTACAGGCCCCGCCAGGCCATCTGATCCTGCAGACGGTGCGCAGTCATGACCAGTTCAATACCACGATCTACGGTTTCAGTGATCGTTACCGTGGCGTCGAGGGTGGTCGCCAGGTGGTGTTTGTCAACCCGCGCGACATCTCCGAGCTCGGCTTCCACGACGGGGATATCGTCGATCTGGTGACGCACTGGCCGGGCGATGACCACGCACGCCGGGTACAGGGCTTCAGGCTGGTGGCGTACCAGACACCGCGCGGCTCCGCGGCGGCGTACTACCCCGAGACCAACCCCTTAGTCCCCCTGGACTCAACCGCGATTGGAAGCAATACTCCAACCTCGAAGTCGGTGATCATCCGGTTGCAGCAGTCGGGAATGGCCCAGTCGACGCAAGCTGGAGGCCAAGAACCAGTGGGCGCCGATGATCATCACAAAGGCGAGCTACAAGCGCCCTACCTGTCCTGATCTTTATCAACCCGGATCAGATTGCCAGTAGCGTTCGATGACATGACCGAACATGCGAAGCAGATTCTGGTGGATGCCTTCGGACGAGTACGGGAGCTCGTCACAGATCTAACCGACGGCCTGACGGACGAGATCGCGACCTATCGCCCTGATCCGGGGGCCAACACCATTGCATGGCTGATCTGGCATCTGAGCCGAATCCAGGATGATCATGTGGCTGACTTGGCGCAGGTCCAGCAGGTCTGGCCCGAGTGGCGGGAAAGGTTCGGGCTGCCGTTCGGCGAGTGGGCTACGGGTTACGGCCAAGGCCCCACGGAGGTGGCTGCTGTCCGGGTGAGCGGCGATCTCCTCGGGCGATACCATCAGGCGGTTCACGATCTCACCCTGCGTTATCTGGATGGCATCACAGCCGAGGAGCTGGATCGGATTGTCGATACCCGCTGGGATCCGCCGGTGACGGCCGCCGTCCGGCTGGTCAGCGTGATTGGCGACACCATGCAGCATCTGGGTCAGGCGGCGTATGTACGCGGCCTGGCTGAGCGGCGGGAGAGCGCCTGGCAGCAACCCGGCGCTGCCGACCGTTAGCGTCATGCAGCACTAGGCTCGGGCAAGTGACGGAGCCAGCTGACCAGAACCATGATCGCGACCTACACCCGAGGCATCATCTGTATGGTGATCTCGCCTCGTGGTGGCCGCTGATCTCCCGACCTGAGGAGTACGCCGAAGAGGCAGCGTTTGCGGCATCGTTGCTGCGCACCGCAAAGCCGCCGACGCGTACGGTTTTGGAACTCGGAAGCGGAGGCGGCAATAACGCCTTCCATCTCAAGCGTGAGTTCGAGATGACGCTGGTCGATCTCTCAGAAGACATGCTGGCCGTCTCCCGCCAGCTGAATCCGGAATGCGAACACCTGCGGGGAGACATGCGGACGCTGCGGCTCGGGCGGACGTTTGATGCTGTCTTCGTTCATGACGCTATCGACTACATGACGACCGAGGCCGACCTACGACAGGCGGTCACTACCGCGTACGAGCATTGCCGCGAGGGCGGGGTAGCGGTCTTCGTGCCCGATGACATCACAGAGAACTTCGAGCCGGGCACCGACTTCGGCGGCCATGATGGACCGGACGGTCGGGGCGCCCGCTACCTTGAGTGGTCCAGCGACCCGGACCCGGGCGACACTCGTACTCGCACAGAATTCGCCTTCATGCTCCGGGCAGGAGATGGCACCGTCCAGGTGGTACACGACACCCACGACTTCGGCCTCTTTCCGCGCGGACTGTGGCTGCAGGTGCTTATCGATGTCGGGTTCCGTGCCCGCTCGGTTGCCGAAGTCACAAGTGAGAATCGACTGCCACGTGAGCTCTTTGTCGGTACTCGCGTCTAAGTCCAGTGCAGCAATTTCTTGAGCTGCTCGCGGCTGTGATGGAGTACCACCATGACCTCCGCGTACGTCCTGAACGGTCCGAACCTCAACCTGCTTGGGAAGCGTGAGCCCGAGATCTACGGCAAGACAACCTTGGCCGACGTCGAGCGGTCCTGTCTCGAGGTGGCCAACGAGCTGGGCTGGGATCTGGAGTTCCGTCAGACCAACCGCGAAGGTGAGCTCGTCGATTGGATCCAGGAGGCCGGGCAGGCGCAGGCGGCTGGCGACGCGGTCGGAGTCGTGCTGAACGCCGCTGCGTACACCCATACCAGCGTCGCGCTACACGATGCCATCGCTGGGTCAGGAGCTCGGGTGATTGAGCTGCACATCTCCAACGTGCATCGTCGGGAGTCGTTCCGGCATCTCTCTTATGTGTCGCCGGTTGCGGCCGGCATCATCGTCGGGTTGGGGGTGGCCGGATATCCACTGGCCTTGCGCGCCCTCGCCGACTTGTCAGAACGCAGTTGAGCTATATAACTCAACTGCGTTCTGACTAGTCAGTGGAGGTCAGTGGTCCAGAGCCCTACCCCGTCGTCGCCTCGGATGATCGCGTAGAGACGATCACCGACGGCGGTCGCGTCGAGCACTGAGCCAGCAGGCGCTGTGAAGATCTGCCAGCCGTCCTTGCTGTCGCTGAGCAGCAGGCGGGTACCGCCAGCATCGCTGAAGATCACGCCAGGCCGGTCGCCCAACAGCACCATTCTCGGTCCTGGGCCGTCGGTGTCGATCTTCATGGAGGGCAGCGTTGCATCCCGGGTGGCGGTCGCGTCGGCTTGGGCCTCCTCAAAGCTCCAGAGCGCCACGTTGCCGTCGACGTGGCCCGATACCCAGCAGATCTGCGCGCATCCGGTGGACAGCGCTTCACTGTGAGTTCCGGCGTCGGGAAGCTGCTGCAGTGTCCATGCGCTGCTGTGGGTCGGCCAGGTCCAGATCGCGGCTCGCTGCTCTGCACCATCGCCGAAGGTGATCACGGAACCAGAAATGATCATGGTCGAGCCGGCGGCGCTTGCTGCGCGGGGTGCAACCTGAACCTGCTT
>JAICEV010000066.1 GCA_025923975.1 Propionibacteriaceae bacterium | reverse complement strand
TCCCAAGCGCTCCACTTCCGACGAGCACCGCAACGCTCACCAAGGCAATGTTCGAGACGGTGACCACGCGGAGACCAGCAAAAATCACCGGCATGGCCAGGGGCAGCTCAACGCGGAAGAGCCGCCGCAGCCAGCCGTAGCCGACGGCCGTTGCGGACTGTCGCACCGACGGCAACACCGAGCGCAACCCGTCCACGACGGAGCGGATAAGCAACGCGGTCGAATAGACGGCCAGTGCGACGACGATGTTGATCGGATTGAGGATCTTGGTACCAAGGATCAACGGCATGATGACGAAGAGCGCCAGTGATGGAATCGAGTAGATGACGCCGAGAAAGGCCAGGATGACGTTGGCTGCCCGCTTCGTCTTGAAGACCAGATAGCCGACTGGCAGCCCGATGACGAAAGCAAGGACAACGGGAACCACCGCAAGAACGACGTGCTCGACCAGCAAACTGCCGATCATCGGCAGGTTGCGTTCGATCCAGGCCCAGTCGAGATTCACGGCCGTATGCTCAAGCCCAGGCGGCGCCAGGCCTCGCCATTGGTTTCACGGCGTTCATTCTTTTGGTCATAGGGGCGGTAATCCTCCATGGCGCAGTCATCCTCGATCGAAAGTTCGCCGTCGCCCACCGCCTCTAGTTCGTTCTCTGGATAGTCTGTGCTGGCGAACCTGTCGCCTCCCACAGTGTCGACGTGTTGAGGTGCCGAAACGTCTCCTCGCGGGTTCTCGACGCCGTTCTCGCTGGTATCGGTTTGACTCTCTGGCGCCGGTTCGGCCAGCTGGTCGTACAACTGGCCCGAGTCGGCTCCCTGTAGCGAGTCGCCTGGCTGTTCGTGCAACTGGTGATCCGCCCGTTCCGATTCGCCCAGCTGGTCGTACAACTCGTCTGAGTCTTCTGCCTTCTCCGATTCGGTTTGCTGGTCAAACAACTGGTCCGAGTCGGGCGCGTGCTCTGCTTCCGCCGTCCGGTCGTACAACTCGTCCGAGTCATACGCCTGCTCTGCTTCTGCCATCTGGTCGTACAACTCGTCCGAGTCATCCGCGTGCTCAGGTTCGCTGAGCGGCTCGTAGCCCTCAGCCGGTTCCGGGATTGGTTGAGACGCCTGCGCTGCCGCCACCTCACGAATCGAGATCGATTCAGCGATCGAGACGCGTACGTCCCTCACCTTGGCGAGGATGTCGTCCGCACTGACAACACCTGCATAGCGCCCGGCCTCGGCCGTCACCGCGACAGCGAACCCGTATGGCGAAGTCAGCGCGGCGTCCAGTGCCACCCGCAGTGTGTCAGTCTCGGGACTGAAGGTTGATCCGAGGCCGAAGACGCGACCCGGGCGCTCTGGATCTGCCCAGCCGACTGGCCGCGCGTCGCCGTCGACCACCAGGATTGGCGCTGTGCCGGTAGCGGTTTCCACGTCGCGGACCACCTTGACTCCCTCCAAGCTGAGCGCACTCGCTGGCAGGAAGGAGAGAGAACGAAATCCGCGGTCGCGGCCGACAAAGCCCTCTACGAACGCATCAGCCGGCTCGTCTAACAGCTGCTGCGGCGTTCCGACTTGGGCCAGGTGGCCGCCGATCCGCAGTATTGCAACCTGGTCGCCGAGCTTGATGGCCTCGTCGATGTCGTGAGTGATCAGGATGATCGTCTTACTCAGCTCACCTTGGAGCCCGAGGAGAAACTCATGCAGCTCGGCGCGAACCACTGGGTCCACCGCTGAAAATGGCTCATCCATAAGGAGAACCAGCGGATCAGCCGCTAAGGCCCGCGCCACTCCAACCCGCTGCTGCTGCCCGCCCGACAACTGCGCGGGATACCGGTGCGCCAGCTTGCGCTCCAGACCGACGCTGCTCAGCAATTCCAGCGACCGCTTCTCTCGCTTTGCCTTGGGCCAATGGAGAAGGGAGGGCACGGTCCCGATGTTCTCCAGCACCGTGCGGTGCGGGAACAGCCCGCCGCTCTGAATGACATAGCCCATCTGGCGACGCAGGGTCGTTTTGCGCTTGGACCGAAGCGGCACGCCGTCCCATGTGATCCGACCGGTCGTGGGCTCCAGCATTCGGTTGACCATGCGCAACGTTGTGGTCTTGCCACATCCGGACGGGCCGACGATCACGGTGATCTTGTGAGAGGGCACGGTGAGATTGAGGTCGACAACCGCCACCGTGCCGTCCCGATACGTTTTGCCGACTGATTCGAACTCGATCACGCCAACCCCACAGGTCTCGTCCAACAGCTCTCGACGGCCGACGCCCTTGACGACCAATCGGTGACCGCCCGCGTACGCAGGACAGAGAAAACCCTAGTCGCCGACGCTGACAATTCCCGTACGCAGCGCGGCGTGCCCGATTACGCACCCGCACTAGGCTGAGGGGCGGATTGCCCTCGAGGAGGAGTTCGCACGTGAGAGTCGCCGCGATCGGCGTGGCGTTGGCCGTTTCGGTCGTTGGTGTCGTGCTCTTTGTCCGTGCCGTGGCATCGATCGTCGGCGTCGTCAAACTCGGAAAACCCGCGCCCGGTCGCGGTGATCATCCTGGCCAGCGGTGGCGGCACATGCTGGCCGAAACGCTCGGACATACCCGAATGCTGCAGTGGACCAAGGTCGGGGCTGCGCACTGGTTCGTGTTCATTGCGTTCGGTGCCCTGATCTTTACGCTGATCACCGCATATGGTCAGATCTTCGATCCGCGTTTCGCACTACCGATCATCGGGCATTGGCTCCCCTACGAGTGGGCCAGCGAAGTCATCGCATGGGCCGGACTGATCTCGATCAGCTTCTTGATCATGGTTCGGCTGCTGCTTCGCGGTCGTGGTCGAGAGTCCCGGTTCTTTGGCTCACGATCATGGCAGGGGTACTACGTCGAGCTGACGGTTCTCGGGATCGTCGTGTGCGTCCTTGTGCTGCACGCAATGGAGTATCAGCTCCGAGGCGCGGAAACTTCGCGGCTGCATTTCCCCCTGACGTGGTTCCTTCTCCCTGCCGGCATTTCCCCAGCTGCGCTGGAGACAGCCATCGTGATCTTCGCCGCGATCAAGATCATCATCTCGATGGCCTGGTTCATCGTCATCGGACTGAACATTACGATGGGCGTCGCCTGGCATCGATTCACTACCTGGCCGAACATCTGGTTCAAGCGCAAGTCATCGGGCCGGCCGGCGCTCGGCGCGCTGCAGCCGATCATGATCGACAGCAAGCCGCTCGATTTCAGCGCGATCGAGGACCTCGATGAAGACACCACGCTGGGTGTCGGCAAGGTAGAGGACTTTACTTGGAAGGGATTGCTGGACTTCACCACATGCACAGAGTGCGGTCGCTGCCAGTCCCAATGCCCTGCCTGGCACACCGGCAAGCCGCTCTCGCCCAAGCTAGTGATCATGGATCTGCGGGAGCACGGGTACGCAAAGGCGCCCTATCTGCAGGCTGCCGAAGCGGCACGCGCATCACTGCCCGAGGCGACGCAGCTCGAGGCAACTCGACCGTTGGTTGGCCCGATCGAGGTTCGCGATGGCGTACCTGGGGTCATCGATCCCGACGTGCTCTGGTCGTGTACGACGTGCGGGGCATGCGTGCAGCAGTGCCCGGTCGACATCGAGCACGTTGATCACATCCTCGACATGCGCCGCTTCGAGGTGATGATGTCCGCAGAGTTCCCCAGCGAGCTGAACGGGCTCTTCAAGGGCCTGGAAAGCAAAGGAAATCCATGGAGCATGAGCCCACGAGGGCGGATGGAGTGGGCCAAGGATCTTCCCTTCTCGGTGCCGGTGGTGGGTGAGGACGTCGAGGACCTCAGCCAAGTTGAGTATCTGTTCTGGGTCGGCTGCGCCGGCGCGTTCGAAGATCGCGCAAAGAAGACCACTCGTGCAGTTGCGGAACTTCTGCACACTGCCGGCGTGAGCTATGCCGTGCTCGGAAACGCCGAGACATGTACCGGCGACCCAGCACGGCGCGCCGGGAATGAGTTCGTCTTCCAGCAGCTGGCCCTGGAGAATGCAGAAACCCTAGAGGGAGCGAAAGCGACCAAGATCGTCGTAACCTGTGCCCACTGCTTGAACGCCTTGAAGAACGAATATCCGCAGCTCGGCGTCAACTGCGAAGTGGTGCACCACACTCAGCTCCTCAACCGCCTAGTGCGTGACGGTCGGTTGACCCCAGTTGCGCCAGCCGAGGACTCAGGAGCCGGGCGCACCATCACCTACCATGACGCCTGCTACCTGGGACGCCACAACGAGATCTACGATCCGCCGCGCGATCTGCTCGCTTCCCTGCCTGGCGCCACCGTTGCGGAGATGCCCCGGAACCGCGAGCGATCGTTCTGCTGCGGCGCTGGCGGCGCTCGGATGTGGATGGAGGAGCGGATTGGTACCCGGATCAACGAGAACCGGACCGAGGAGGCGCTGGGAACGCTCGCTACTGCAGGAAGCAACGGCCATGACGCGATTGCGACTGGCTGCCCGTTTTGCCGGATCATGCTCACCGACGGCCTGACTGCGAAGCAGGCGGCGGGGTCAGCGCCGGACACCACCGAAGTACTGGATATCGCACAGCTGCTCCTGGAGGCGGTAAAGCGTACCTGAGTGCGGTCGGATCGAGGAATGTGACGTCTGATCTCACTTGATTTGACGTCATTATGACGTCATAGTGGCGTCATGGATCTCTCACCGTATATCGACTCAGTCCGGACGGGTGTCACGAACGCCTCTTCGCTGGCCGACGAACAGACTCAGCACGTTGCCGAGCGCCTCGGCACCGCAATCGAGTCCTCGACGCGCCTCGCCCTCATTCAGGCGCTTTCCGACGCCGCCGGCACCATCAGCGCAGATCTCGCACCGTCCTCGGTTGAACTCCGCATGGTCGGCACGGACCCCGAATTCGTCGTCACGGTCCAGACCGGCGAGGCTGAACCAACCCTGCTCATGCCTGAGCCTGCACCAGGTACCGAGGACACGAGCGTGTCGGCAACCGCCGAACCTGACGACGAGCCAGTGGCGCGCATCACCTTGAGACTCCCCCAGTCAGTCAAGGCCCGAGTGGATGAGATGGCTTCCTCAGAGGGAATCTCCACCAACGCGTGGCTGATCCGCGCCGTCATGGATGCGCTGGCCGATCGGAGCGGCCCGCGATATGAGTGGCCGCAGCCGCCGCGACCCCCCATGCCGCCCTCACCCGACGCGATCTTCGGCCTGCGCAGCGTATTTGGGCCGGAAGGTCCGTTCGGCCCTGACGGTCCGTTTGCCGAGCGACTCAGGAGGGCGGGGCGCGGGGAGAGACGTTCCCGCGGGAACGTTCAGGGGTGGGTGCGATGACTCTCACGAACTCCTACCGAGGCGTACGGCAGATTGTCGTCGACAATCTGGGCGACGGATCGATCACTGTTGAGCCGGGCTCGCAGCAAGATCTTGTTGAGGCCTCAATTGTCGCTGATGACGATCGGTTCGATGATCAAGTGCAGATCCGCCATGATCACGACTGGCTGCGGATCAGCTTTCCACAACAGTTCCTCCGGTACGCCAAGGCCTACTTGCGCCTCGCCGTACCGGACGGCCTGAGATACGTGATCAAAACCGGTTCGGCTGACATCTCAATTAGCGCTGATATCGGTCGTTCCAAGATCATCAGCGGTTCCGGCGATATTACGATCGGCAACGCTGTCGATCTTGATTGCAGCACTGGATCAGGCAACATCTCGGTTGCCAGCGCAGACGGCACTGGCGCCAAGCTCGGTTCCGGATCGGGCGATGTGTCGGTCGGTGAGGTGAATTGCCCCATCACGGCAAAGTCCGGTTCAGGTGATTTGGTCGTCAAATCGGTACGAGGGGCCACTCTCCAAGCCAACTCAGGATCAGGCGATATCGCTGTCTCGGCAACGAGCGGACCAGTCGATTTGCGCTCCGCATCGGGCTCCTTGACGGTCGGCATCGCCGACAACCTTCCCACTTGGCTTGACCTCAATTCCGTTTCGGGCGATATCCGGATTGCACTCGAGTCCACAGGGCCGCCGGAGCCGGGTGAGCGGTACATCTCAGTACGGGCCCGCACGGCCTCAGGCAACATCGGGATCTATCGCGCTTAACGGACCGGCGTAGCGCTTTCGACAAACTTTGCCCTATGAGCGACTCCGTCGGGAGGGCCGGAGCCGGGGATGAAGACACCGGCCTGCGCTTCCAGGCGGGCCATCTCGTCGGGCGTGACTAGATGCGCGTGCGGTGGAAGTTGAGGTGCGAGCGGCTCGGAGTAGGACCACGCTGGCCTTGATAGTGGGAGCCGTACTGAGCCGAACCATACGGGTGCTCGGCGGCTGTGCTCAACCGGAAGAAGCACAGCTGGCCAATCTTCATGCCCGGCCAGAGCTTGATCGGCAGCGTCGCAACGTTGGACAACTCGAGAGTGACGTGGCCAGAGAAACCAGGATCGATGAAACCCGCAGTGGCGTGGGTGAGCAGGCCCAGCCGGCCCAATGATGATTTGCCCTCGACACGAGCCGCGATGTCATCGGGAAGCGTCACCACCTCATAGATCGACCCCAGCGCAAACTCACCTGGGTGCAAGATGAATGGCTCATCGCCCACCGGCTCGACCGCCCGGGTCAGCTCAGATTGATCTGCCGAGGGATCGATGTGCGGATATCGGTGGTTCTCAAAGACGCGGAAGTACCGATCGAGACGAACATCAATGCTCGATGGCTGCACCAGGTCGGCCGAGTAAGGCTCAAGCCCGATACGGCCAGCATCGACCTCAGCCTTGATGTCGCGGTCAGAGAGCAACATGGGCGGACGATATCGCGACGAACCGTTAGCTGCCGCCGCGCGTGATCTCTAACCAGTGATCACCAATGGAGACGATTGCGCCATCGCCTACCCGGACCATCTCGCCGGCCCGGCAGCGCGATGACATCCCATTGGTCGTGGACACGGTCGAGCCGTTGGTGGACCCCCGATCGACGATGTAGACGCCACCGGCATCTACGCCGACCGCCAGATGAGACTTGGAGACCGTCCGCGTCTCGTCGGCGATCTTGATCAATTGCGCGTCCTCCTCACCGGCCTTCGGTTGCGGGTTGCGACCCAGCAGCACGAGACCCTCGACCGCTATCCGCCGACCGTCATCCAGCAAGATCGACCAATCCTGTACGTAAGGAGAGCGAAGGGAGGCCGCGGTCTGATGATCAGGGGTCGGCGCTGCGTACTCCGGCCTATCGTCGGGAGCCGGCGCTGCGTACTCCGGCCTATCGTCGCGAGCCGGCGCTGCACCGGACGGAAATCCCTGCACGGGCTGAGGCATTGGAGCAGCCTGCTGTCCAGGTGCATAGAGCTCGTCGCCCGAGGGCTGGGAGGTGGGCGAAGACCCGTACGGCGGCGATCCGTAAGGCGTGCCCGGGTACGGCGGCGCATAGGTGCTGCCTCCATATGGTGCGGGTGTCCCGCCCGGTGGTACTGCAGCGTACGGAGCCACCGTACTCGCCGGAGCCATCCCAGGCGGCGGGGTCAGCGGGCCTGACGGTGCGGGACTGCCAGCAGCCGCGTAGCCCTCGGCAGGTGCGTAGTTCGGCGACATCGCCCCGCGAACCGCACTTGGTTGCTGTTGCGGTGTGTTGCCAACCTGAGCTGGGCTCTGCTGTGCGCCGGTGGCAGCCCGAGCAGGCTGCAAGGGAGGTGCCAGTAGCCGTTCCTTGATCATCACGGAGGTGGCAGCGAGATCATGCCAGCCCTGCTTACGCGGATGCCTCAGCATCATGATCGACATGATCAATAGGAGAATCCCAGTGATAAACAGCGCCCAGAACACCAAGGCCCGCACAAAGACCCGACGCGGGCCGATCGGCCGGCCGTCGAGGAAGCCGACCAGCTGCAGTTTCATGGCCCGCAGACCCGGGCTCGCCGCCCGAACAGCGAGTGTGTACCACACCACGACAAGCCAGGCAATTGTGATGACAGCACCGAGCAGGCCGACTATCACGCGGAGCGCACCCGTCGTGTTCGGCAGCAGGAAGATCAGGGCAATGCTGACGATGACCGGAACCGACAGGTTAATGAGATAGGCCACGAAACGCTTGCCCAGCGGACCGACCTCCACCCCCGGGGGGAGGCCGGTCTCACGATTGGGGCGACCCTGCACGGGCGATTCCATGAAACAGCTCCTCGTCGTTTGGTGACCGCAAGTGAGACGCTACTGCGGAAAGTCAATCAATACAGACACTCCATCACCGAGCTCCACGACACTGCCCAATTGCACGGGTACCGGCTCGCCCGGAGTGAGCTGTTGACGATCCACAGCTCCGGGTCGCACCAGAACCGTTCCGTTCGTCGAGTTCAGGTCGGTAACAACAATCTGCCAATCCGCCGGCGCCACCTCGACGTGTGTCCGGCTGATGTCATGGTTCGGGCTGGAGACAGTCATGAGCCGGGGTGGCCGGATGCCCCACCGATCGCCGGAAGGGGCCCGGCCGATCAGGACGGGCCGATCTACTTCTGCGGTAGAGCCGTCAGAGGCGCGCAGCACAGCGAGGACCGGCCCCGAGACAAACTGGGGAGCCTGGCTTGCCAGCGGACTCCCGCAGATCCGACAGCGGGTGGAGCTCGGCGGGTTGGCGTGTCCGTGCTGACAGAGCAGGGCCAGGATCGCCGAGTCTTGGGTGCTCTCATCCGGCGAAGGCCGGGAAGTAGGACCGACAGCTGCCGCTTCTTGGTCACCCTCCGATGCCAGATCCGACGTGACGGCCGCCGGCTCTTGCTGCACAGCGACCTCGGACTGAGCCTCTGACTCCTCGTCGTCAAAAGGCGAGGGCATCAGCTCGGTGTCGGCGCTCTGCAGAGCTGCAATCTCCGCTGCCGACAGTTCAGCCGTCTGATCGGACGTTACGGCCTCGGCTGCTGCCTTGCTGTCAGACGATTCGGATGCCGGCTGCTGCACGGGCTCAGGAGACGGAATTGGAACCACCTCGGGTAGCGGCTCGGTTGCTAACGCTGGGCCGGGTGCACCAGCTGCTACCGGCTCGTCCTGAGGTGAGCTGACCTGTGCCCGCTCTGACGCATCAAGAACCACCGATGAGGCGCGGACGGCGCCGACGACCAATGGCAGCTCGAGCAGCGTGGCGTCTCCCTTGTATGGAGTCTGTACGCGGATGTGAGACACACCGGCAAGGCCGACCTCGCTCCAGGTCTGGATGCCTTCCCCGTCTGCTACCACCTTCCCCGTGGCGAGATCGACGACTGTGATGTGCCCGCGTACCAGAGATCGCATGCCGTCTGCGGTCCAAAAGAAGGCACCGAAGCTGGGCAGTGCATCGATCTTGAAACTCGCCAGCCTGGCGGCGAGGTCCACGATGGAACTGGAGGCTACGACCTCGTCCCACAGTGTGTTGATCAAAGGAGCCCACTCGTGGGTGGGCGGCTCGAGCACCACCAGGGACGTCGGACCAGACAGCACGACCCAGTCCCCAGGGGTGTACGTCGCGCGCCACCGTCCCAGCACCGCCGCCATTACAGTCTCGGCCTCCTCCCCCATGCCTCCAGGCTCCCGCGACATTCTCTCTTGGACCAACATGGAGCGAAAGCCAGGGCCGTCTTGTGGACGATTCCCCTGGTCAGAGCCACGACGAAGGGCTGCTCAGAGCCATTTGTGAGCCGTATAGTCTGTGTCGTGCTCGCCGAAACTCACACCTGGGTCATTGCGACGAAGCCTCAGGCTACGGCTAGGCGTACGACTATTGCGGACGTCGCACGGGAAGCAGGCGTCAACAAGGGAACGGTCTCACGCGCGCTGCGTGGCATCCCGGGCGTCGGCGCAACGACCAGGGAACGCATCATCGAGACTGCCGACCGGCTCGATTTCTCGGCATCACACCTCGCCACCGCACTCGCCAGCGGGCAGTCCCGGACGGTCGGCATCGTTCTCCCGACGCTGCGCTCGTGGTATTTCAGTGAATTCGCGTCCGGCGCCAGCGAAATCCTCAGTCCCGAGGGCTTTCGGGTTGAGCTCATCAACCTAGATGTCGACTCCGACTTCTTGGAGGTGGATTCTCCCCAGTTCCGCAAGCTGTTCCGGGAGCTCGGTGCTGGACGAGGCCGAGACGCACTGCTCTTCGCCGGCACCATCTCGACCGAACGCACTGAGGAGAGCGCTGACTCGGCGCGAGTACCAGTCAGCGCCCAGGGCTCACCGCTGACCAGCGTGCCGGGGATCTTCGTCGACAACCGAGCTGGCGGGCGGATGATCGCCGAGCACCTGCTCGCGCTCGGTCATCGCGATATTGGGATGTTCGACGGACGGATGGCAGGAAAACACGACTATCACGTCTGGGATCAGCGCGCCGATGGGTTCCGGGACACCGTACGGGAAGCCGGGTTCGACCTCGACAGTCGCAATGTCGTTCAACCAGGCGACTGCCATGCCGCAGACGGTGAGCGCGCGATGAAGCAGCTCCTCCGTAGCGGCCGGACAGTTCCGACAGCAATCTTCTGCCACACCGACGAGTTGGCGTTCGGTGCCATGGCTGCCCTCCGGGCGGCCGGACTGCGGTGTCCTGACGACGTGTCCATCGCAGCCTTCGATGATCATCCGATGTCCCGCTGGTGGGGCTTGACCACCGTAAGCCAGCACGCTCATGAGCAAGGGGTACGAGCCGCCCAGGCGATGATCAACGCGCTGGGATCAAATGGGCACGATGGAGACGCTGTGAAGCCCGAGCCAGAAGAGCTGCGAGTCGAGCTGATAGTGCGTGGCACAACCGGCCCCGGCCCCAACAACGGCCTGATCTCCTCATCGGTCTGACCGCGATAACCGCATCCTGAGGCCGCCGCCAAAATCTCCGACCAATGGGGACTTTTCAAGCATCTCAACATGGTCGAGGTATCAAATATCCGACCATTGCGGCCTATTTCTCAGTCGTGGCCACCGCTACACGACAGCGGCGCGCAGCGACAGCACGTCCGGCAGATGTGCTGCGATCTGACGCCAATTCGCACCATCGTCGGTGCTCAAGAAGACCGACCCGTCGCGCGCGCCAATGTAGAGACCGGTCTGCTCGGCATTGTCAGCAGTCATGGCATCGCGCAATACGGACGCGAAGAATCCATCCGGGAGACCAGATTCCGAGGGCGCCCAGGTCGTACCCGCATCGTCTGACCGCCAGACACGGGCATTGCCCTCGGGTGGGAAGCGGTGGATGTCCGCGGTCAGGGGGAAGACGAACACCGTCTCCGGCTTATGTGGATGAACCACGACCGGGAATCCGAAGTCACTTGGCAGGCCGTCGGCGATGGACGTCCACTGATCGCCGCCGTCATCGGAACGGTAAACCCCACCATGGTTCTGCGCGAAGATCCGGTTCGGCGAATCGGGGTGCGCGGCGATCTTATGCACGCACTGACCGAACTCAGGGAAGGGATCGGGCGCGAACTTCACTTTGATGCCGGCATTCGCCGGGTTCCAGCTCTCGCCCCGATCGTAGGTGCGATAGACACCGCCCGTCGACATCGCCACTGTCACGTGTGCCGTATCCGTCGGATCTGGCAGCACCGTGTGGATTGCTTGCCCGCCACCGCCCGGTTGCCACATCTCGCGATGTGGGTGGTCCCACAGCGATTGGATGAGGGTGAACGATTCTCCGCGATCATCTGAGCGGAACAGCGCCGAAGGCTCCGTGCCGGCGTAGATCACATCGTGATCATTGGGGCCGCCCGGCTGGATTTGCCAGACCCGCTCGACACTGCTGCCGAGCTCCTTGGGAAATCGGACCGGGGCCGCTTGAGCCTCGGTCCACTTCACTCCGCGGTCGTCGGAGTAGAAAACGCCTGGACCCCAATGCTCGCTCGTACCACCGACCAGAAACCTCGGTTCTGGACCTCTGGTGTCGATGCACGTTCCGTAAACAGCCTCCATAAGGAACTGGGGTTCCGACCATTCCCAGTCCCGACGGTCTTCGTTCGAGCGGCCGACCCATAGCCCTTTTCTGGTGCCGACCAGCACCACCGCTTCACTCATGTCCACATCCGCCGTGGAACTCTGCTCATGACTCCACATCTATCAGGCCCTGCACTGCGCCGGGCAGCCCGGTTCGCCGACCGGCGGTTACGGCACCCGCAGCCAAACGGTGGTATCGGCGGTCAGCCGGCCATGATCAAGGTGGTGGCTGCTCAGCAGCACCTGGCCAGCCGGGAGCGAAACAGGCGCGGTTCCGAAGTTGGTCACGCAGCTTATGCC
>JAICEV010000065.1 GCA_025923975.1 Propionibacteriaceae bacterium | reverse complement strand
TCGCCGCCTGACCCTATATCCCGCGCTGACTAGCCCCCGATAGGCTCGCATTGTCCGGGCTGCGATACCGGCAGCCCGGAGAGCCGTCTCGGAAGGATCTTCTGGCACGTGAGTGTGACCGATACCGACATCTCAGACGCGGTTCTCCCCGAGGGGTGGACCGAACTCGACTACCGAGCCATCGACACCATACGCGTGCTGGCCGCCGATGCCGTGCAGAACGTTGGCAATGGCCATCCAGGCACTGCAATGAGCCTGGCCCCGGTCGCGTACCTGCTGTTCCAAAAGGTGATGCGGCATAACCCGAGCGACACCCACTGGCCCGGGCGCGACCGATTCGTGCTGTCCTGTGGGCACACCAGCCTGACGCTCTACATCCAGCTCTACCTCGGCGGCTTCGGGCTCGAACTCGACGACATCAAGGCCTACCGATTCTGGGGATCGAAGACTCCAGGCCATCCGGAGTATGCGCACACCAAGGGAGTCGAGGTCACCACTGGGCCGCTCGGCCAAGGCGTTGCCAACGCGGTGGGAATGGCCATGGCCGCCCGGCGGGAGCGTGGGCTGCTTGATCCCGATGCCGCGCCAGGCACCTCGGTCTTCGATCACCACATCTACTGCCTCGCATCAGACGGCGACATCCAGGAGGGTGTCGCTTCGGAGGCGTCGTCGCTGGCCGCGACGCAGCGGCTCAGCAATCTCACCCTGATCTACGACAGCAACCGGATCTCGATCGAGGACGATACGAACATCGCTCTCAGCGAGGACACCCCTGCTCGCTACGCCGCGTACGGCTGGCATGTGCAAACCGTGGACTGGACTCACGGCGACGCGCATCACTATCGGGAGAATGTCGCTGCGCTCGCTGATGCTCTCGAGGTGGCTAAGACAATCACAGATCGGCCCACCTTCATCTGCCTGAAGACGATCATCGGTTGGCCGGCTCCTAAGCTCCAGGGCACGGGCAAGGCTCATGGCGCCGCCTTGGGTGAAGAGGAAGTTGCCGCAACTAAGGAGGTGCTCGGATTCGACCCGGAAAAGACCTTCGTTGTTGCGGATGAGGTGATCGAGCACACTCGCAAGCTGATCGAGCGCGGAGCGCAGGCTCAGCAGGAGTGGCAGCAGGCTTATGACAAATGGGCCGAGGCTAATCCCGAGCGCAAGGCACTGTACGAGCGGCTGATCAAGGATGAGCTCAGCCCTGGCTGGGAGGATGTGCTGCCTAGCTGGGATGCCGATCCCAAGGGCATTGCGACCCGGGCGGCCTCCGGAAAGGTGCTCAACGCGATCGTGCCAAAGCTGCCTGAACTTTGGGGCGGCTCAGCCGACCTCGCGGAATCCAACAACACCACCCCAGAGGGCGAGCCGAGCTTCCTGCCAACAGATCGGCAGAGCAGGATGTTTCGCGGTGGCCCCTACGGCCGGGTGCTGCACTTCGGCGTCCGCGAGCACGCCATGGGTGCGATCCTCAACGGCATCAAGCTGCATGGCGGTCTACGGCCCTACGGCGGCACCTTCTTGATCTTCAGCGATTACATGCGGCCCGCGGTACGGCTTGCGTCACTGATGGAACTGCCGGTGATCTATGTCTGGACTCACGACTCAATCGGTCTCGGCGAGGACGGCCCCACTCATCAGCCCATCGAACATCTCGCCGCCTTACGAGCCATCCCCGGACTCGATGTGGTTCGGCCGGCCGACGCCAACGAGACCGCCGCGGCGTGGGCGACGATCTTGAAGAACAACGACCGGCCGGCCGGGCTGGCCCTGACCCGGCAGGCCGTGCCCATCTTCCCACGTGGCGAAGACGGCTTCGCCGATACCTCGGAGGTAGCCAAGGGCGGCTACATCCTCAAAGACTGCAACGGCACCCCGGACGTGATCTTGATCGGGACCGGTTCGGAGGTGCAGTACACCGTCGCGGCCCAGAAGCTGCTCGCCGACGAGGGCATCGAAGCACGCGTGGTCTCAATGCCCTGTCGGGAATGGTTCGACGGGCAGGATCAGGACTACAGGGACTCCGTCATCCCGCCTGATATCAGGGCGCGTGTCTCCATCGAGGCCGGAGTCGGCATTGGCTGGCGAGACCTCGTCGGCGACGCTGGGCGCATCATCAGCATCAACCACTACGGAGCCAGTGCGGCCGCGAATGTCTTGTTCAAGGAGTTTGGTTTCACTCCTGAAACGGTCGTCGAAGCCGCCCACGAGAGCCTCGATGCGGCACCTGGGACTACGGCTCCCACGCATCCGGCAGCCAGCGGGCCCAGAGGTCCCGCAGACATAGAGGCCCATCCGGGCGTCACGATCAGCTGAGCCCAGCTGACGTCACCACCCACTCATCCAGGAGAACTGATCATGAACGAACGGCTCAAGGCCCTCGCAGATGCCGGCGTATCCATCTGGCTTGACGACTTGTCGCGCGAGCGAATCACCTCGGGCAACCTGGCCGACCTGGTGTCCAACTACTCAGTTAGCGGAGTCACGACCAACCCGACGATCTTCGCCGCCGCGTTGGCACAGGGCCATATGTATGACGAGCAGGTCAAGGAGCTGGCGGCGCGCGATGCAGAACTGCATGACGCCATCAAGGTGCTCACCACCGACGACGTACGCAATGCATGTGACATCATGGCCGCCACTCATGCGGCAACCAACGGCGTGGACGGCCGGGTTTCCATCGAGGTCGATCCCGACCTGGCCAACGAGACCGATGCAACCACCGCCCAAGCCACCGACCTGTGGAAGGTCGTCGACCGGCCCAATGTGCTGATCAAGATCCCCGCCACCAAGGCCGGCCTGCCATCGATTACCACCGTCACCGCTGAGGGCGTCAGTGTGAACGTGACGCTGATCTTCGCCCTGGAGCGCTACCGCGAGGTGATCAATGCATACCTGACCGGGTTAGAGCGGGCCGCAGAATCCGGCCACGACTTGAGCAAGATCCACTCTGTGGCATCATTCTTCGTTTCGCGAGTGGATACCGAGATCGACAAGCGGCTGGAAGCAATCGGCTCGGACGAGGCACTCGCACTGCGCGGCAAGGCCGCCATCGCAAATGCCCGGCTCGCCTACGCGCTGTTCGAGGAGGAGTTCAGCAGCGAGCGGTTCGCCGCGCTGGAGGCCAAGGGAGCGAACCGGCAGCGGCCGCTGTGGGCATCCACCGGGGTTAAGAATCCCGACTACTCCGACACGATGTACATCACCGAACTCGTGGTTCCGAACACCGTGAACACGATGCCTGAGAAGACCATGATGGCCTTTGCCGATCATGGTGAGGTGCGCGGTGACATGGTGAGCGGAACCAAGGCCGAGGCGCAGCAGGTGCTCGACGACCTGGAGAGAGTCGGCATCTCCTACGATGATGTGGTCGACGTGCTGGAGAAAGAGGGCGTCGAGAAGTTCGAGGCGTCCTGGAACGAGCTGGTAGTCGACGTCAAGCAGGAGCTGGAGGCCGCCAAAGCGGCTGGCTGACCGAACCCTGAAGTCATCCCCAGCGAGCTGCGAGCGTCGGGAATCGCGCGCCGCCGAGCGGAGCCAGGCTGGTGCGCCGCTGTCCTGGACGAGCGAGCGAGCAGACACGCTGTTCGTCTACGAGCGAGTGAGGAAGGCAGCGGCTACCGGGCGCCAGCCTCCGCGAGGGGACCGAGCAATGCATAAGGAGCGAGCGGACATGCTCTTTCGTCTGCGAGCGACGACGACGCCGGCGGGCTCCCCGCGCGGAGGTTTGCGCGCCGCTGTCCTGGACGAGCGAGCGAGTCGACACGCTGTTCGTCGACGAGCGAGTGAGGAAGGCGGCGGCTCACAGCGCAAACCTCGCGAGCGGAGCGAGCCAAACAAAACTGCGCGAGCAGCTCACAAAAAAAGGGGCGCGCGCGCATGATCACTGTGCGTGCCAACCCGCTTCGCGATCCGCGGGATCGGCGGCTCCCGAGAATTGCCGGTCCGTGCGTCCTGGTGATCTTCGGTGTCACCGGCGACCTGTCCACCAAGAAGCTGATGCCGGCGGTCTACGACTTGGCCAACCGCGGTCTGCTACCGGCGGGTTTTGCCCTGGTTGGATTCGCGCGGCGGGATTGGGCTCGGCAGGACTTCGCGAAGGTCGTACACGATGCCGTCAAGGAGCATGCCCGAACCCCTTTTCGAGAGGAGGTCTGGCGACAGCTTTCTGAAGGCATCCGGTTCGTGCCAGGTGAGATCGGGAATGACGAGGCCTTCAGCAACCTGGTTGAGACGATCGCCGACCTGGACGAAGCCCGCGGTACCGGCGGGAACCATGCGTTCTACCTGTCCATCCCTCCAGGGCTGTTCCCGACGGCTGTCGACCAGTTGCGCGCGCAAGGACTGGCCGAACAGCAGCCAGGGCAGTGGAGCCGGGTCGTGATCGAAAAGCCCTTTGGCCACAACCTGGAAAGCGCAAGGGAGCTGAACCGGATTGTCTCCGGCGTCTTCCCCGCCTCGTCGGTATTCCGCATCGACCACTATCTCGGCAAGGAAACCGTCCAGAACATAATGGCGCTGCGGTTCGCGAACCAGCTGTTCGAGCCGGTGTGGAACAACAATTACGTCGACCACATCCAGATCACGATGGCCGAAGACATCGGGATCGGCGGCCGCGCCGGTTACTTTGACGCCATCGGCATCGCGCGCGACGTCGTACAGAACCACCTATTGCAGCTGTTGGCACTTACAGCGATGGAGGAACCCAACTCCTTCGAGGCAGGCCAGCTCAGGGTCGAGAAACAGAAGGTGCTCGCCGCTGCGCGACCACCGACGCAGCTGGATCTGTACACCGCGCGCGGTCAGTACGCGGGCGGCTGGGCCGGCGGAGAAAGAGTCAAGGGCTATCTCGAGGAGGACCGAATCCCGCCAGACTCTCGGACCGAGACCTACGCAGCCATCCGCATCGATATCGAGAACCGGCGCTGGGCCGGCGTACCCTTCTATCTGCGCACCGGCAAGCGCCTGGCTCGACGGGTGACCGAGATCGCTCTCGGCTTCAAGCGCGCGCCACATCTGCCGTTCAGCAAGACTGACACCGAGAAGCTGGGCGACAACGCCATCGTGCTGCGGATCCAGCCGGACGAGGGCGTCACCTTGCGCTTTGGCGCCAAGGTGCCCGGCACCCAGATGGAAATCCGCGAAGTGAACATGGATTTCGCGTATGGAGGTTCGTTCACCGAGTCCTCACCGGAGGCGTACGAGCGGCTGATCTTGGACGTACTTCTGGGCGACCCGCCGCTATTCCCGCAGCATGAGGAGGTCGAGCTCTCCTGGGAGATCTTGGATCCAATCTTGGACTACTGGGCGAGCTTGCCGGAGCAACCTGAACCTTATGAACCCGGATCGTGGGGACCCGAGGGTGCCGACATCATGCTGGCGCGTAACGGCTTCAGCTGGCGGCGGCCATGATCATCTCCCTGACCAACACCACCTCAGCGAAGATCTCCGCGGAACTGCTGCAGGCCCGACGCAGCGCCGGCGGCCCAAGCCAGGGCATGGTGTTGACCTTGATCATCGTCTGCGACGAATCCGAGTATCCAAGCGCGAAGAAGGCCAGCATGGCAGCTAGCCGGGAGCATCCGTCCCGGATCTTGCTGGTCGTTACTGCAAGCGGACGGAGAGCTTCGCTGGATGCTGAGGTGCACATCGGCGAAGGGACCCCAGGTGAGGTCGTTGTGATCAGGATGCGCGGTGCGGTCGCGGCCCACCCAGCTTCAGTGATCCGACCACTGCTGCTGCCAGACTCCCCAGTTGTGATCTGGTGGCCTGGCAAGGCACCCAACAACCGAGCCGCCGATGAGCTGGCGCAGCTGGCGATGCGCCGGCTGACCGACGCGGCGTCCTCGGCCCGTCCCCTGACGGCCCTCAAGGCCCGGGCCGCAGACTACATACCTGGAGATACCGACCTGAGCTGGACCCGGCTGACACCGTGGCGTGCCTTGCTGGCTGCGGCGCTCGACCAGTATCCGGCCAAGATCAGATCTGCGATCATCGAGTCTGAGCGGGGCAATCCCTCGGCTGACTTGCTCGCGGCCTGGCTGCGTTCCCGACTGAAGGTCGAGGCAATCCGCGAGAGCAGCGACGGACCTGGACTTACCGCGGTACGCATGCGCACCGCAGCCGGCGATATCGCGATCACTCGGCCCGACGGGCTGCTCGCCTCATACACCGTGCCCGGCCAGCCGGAACGGCTGGTGGCCCTCAAGCGTCGCGATATCACCGAGCTGATCTCGGAAGAATTGCGTCGCATGGACGATGACGAGATTTACGAGCGAACAGTCAAGTCGCTCCTGGATGCTAAAACGTCGGCAACCGCCAAGTCCCGGGCTAAGAAGACGACGGGCAGGAAGTCAGCCCGCACACCGAAAACCGCCAGGCAACCAGCAGGGAGGCGCTAGTCATGAGTGCAGCCGGTCCCGAAATCTTGCTGCATACCGGGTCCGATGAGGTAGCCGAGGCCCTGGCAGCCCGTCTGATGGCTCGACTCACCGAGATTCAGCGGGACTTCCGGATTCCTCAGCTCGCGCTCACCGGCGGTCGGATAGCCACCAGGGCCTATGAGCACCTCGGCAGTGAAGGACCGAACTCAGCGGTCGATTGGTCTCGAGTCGAGCTTTGGTGGGGCGACGAGCGATTTGTGCCTGCCGAGCATCCGGATCGGAATGCTAAGCAGGCACTCGACTTGCTCGCCAAGCCACTAGCGCTGAACCCTGATCGAATTCACCAGATGCCGGCCAGCGATGGCAGCCTCGACCTTGATCAGGCCGCTGAGGCGTACGCACGCGAGCTGGGCGACACGGTCTTCGACATCTGCCTGCTCGGCATGGGCCCAGACGGCCATGTCGCATCGATCTTTCCCGAGCATCCTTCCTCGTACGAAGAGGGCGCCGTAATCGCGGTCCGGGCCTCACCGAAGCCGCCGCCGGAGCGGCTCAGTCTCACGCTGCCCGTGATCAACAGGTCGTATGAGGTCTGGTTCGTCGTGAGCGGCACCGACAAGGCGGCGGCGGCGAAGATGGCATTACTCGGAGCTGGACCGGTGCAAGTACCGGCCGCTGGCGTCTCCGGGGTTGAGCGAACCCTCTGGTTGATGGATAAGGACGCGGCAGCGGAATTGCCCGCAGATTTGCAGCAGCGGGGACGAATCTAGGTCCACGCCGCTACAGCGTCCATTTGAAGGAGCGCGACCGGCCATCCGGGTCCTCACGCTCATAGAAGCGATGGGCATCGACGCGTGCAGCCGATGACTCCAACCCGAGCCAGGCGGCCCCACGATCACGCGCCCAAGCCTTGGCGGCATCCAGTAGCGCCTTCCCTATCCCGCCAGAGCGGCGGTCCGGGGCAACGGCCAGATCCTCCACCCAGGCTCGCTGTCCGAACCGCACCGAAACGATGTCGAGATAGACGGTCGCAAACCCGACGATTGTGTTGTTGTCATCAGCGACCAGGACGGCCGCTCGATCGTCTGCCATCGTTGCCTGGAGCCGACCAGCCGCAATTGCTGTGGACCAGTCAGGCGGTCGTACGCCGGGGGGTGTTAGCAGCCATTCGTAAGCCGCCGTTATCGCAGGCACTTCGCAAGGACGCGCCTGCCGGATCATCAGGGCGCCTGGTTCAGTAAATGACTTCGCCACGTTCGCGCCGGGCCCGCAGGGCCTGCAGCGCCTCCGTCAAGATATCGGCCGCCTCTTTGTCAGTGCGGCGCTCCTTGACGTAGGCCAGGTGTGTCTTGTAGGGCTCGATTTTCGGCGGTGGCGGTGGATTCGTGCAGTCGAGGTTGGCTGGTAAGCCGCATCGTGGGCAATCCCAGGTCTCCGGAACCGTGGCATCTGCGGCGAATGCGGGCCGCGTTTCATGACCGTGCGCGCAGAAATATGAAACGTATAGCCGCGGCGCAGCATCACCCCGCTCGGCTTCGCCCATCGGACCAGCGCCCACCCGGCTGCCACGAATGGCACTTCCACCAGCCACCTTCGTTCTCCCTCGCCCTTCCTAACCGTGGATGAGTTGGTGTATTGAGTCGATCGACCGGCCGGTGGTTCTAGCAGTCAGGTGCCCAGCTTGTACAGCAAGTTGAGCGCGATGATCGCCGCTAGCCAGACCACTCCGATGATGATGGTGAGTCGGTCGAGATTTCGCTCTGCGACTGATGATCCACCAAGGGAGGAAGAGATCCCACCACCGAAGAGGTCGGACAAACCGCCACCGCGGCCTTTGTGCATCAGCACGAATAACGCGAGCGCGATACTGGTGATCACCAAGATGATGGAGAAGATCAGAATCGGCACGGTTATCAGGGGTACGAGCACTGACGTAGCCTAACTCACGGATTCACAAAGAAGTCAAAACTCCACGAGCGTTGAAAGCGCGGCCTTCTCAGATGACGGGCATCTCGTAAAACCGTGCTATAGCAGCGAACTCCTCGACGATCAAGCTGGCGCCGCCGACTAGGCAACCGTCGATGTCAGGCTCGGCCATCAGCGCCGCGATACTGCTGGCCTTGACCGATCCGCCGTAGAGAATCCTTGTCCGGTCAGCGATTTCACCACCGTGCTGTTCCACGATCCACAGGCGGATTGCTCCGCAGACCTCCTGGGCGTCCTCGGGAGTCGCTACCCGTCCAGTGCCGATCGCCCAGACCGGCTCGTACGCAATGACCAGATTCGCAACCTGCTCCGGCGTGAGACCAGCAAGCGCGCCCTCCACCTGATGCAAGGTCTCGGGCACGTGGCGCAACTCCTGGCGGACCTCTAGACCCTCGCCGACGCAGACGATGGGGACCAGACCACGGGAGACCGCCTTCTGGGTCTTCGCATTGACGATGTTGTCATCCTCGCCGTGGAACTGCCGCCGCTCCGAGTGCCCGATGACCACGTAGCGGCAGCCGAGCTTCACCAGCATGTCCGCGGAGATGTCACCGGTGTAGGCACCGTTGTCGAACGCGGATACATCCTGCGCTCCGTAACCAATGTCCAGGCGATCCCCATCCACCAGCGTCTGCACCGTGCGCAGATCGGTGTACGGCGGCAACACAATGACCTCAGACTTCTCCGGGTCGTGCTTCTTGTCCTCCAGTGTCCATGCCAGCTTCTGGACTAGCCCGACCGCTTCGACATGGTTGAGGTTCATCTTCCAGTTGCCGGCCATCAGCGGTTTGCGAGCCATCCGTCACATCCCGCCGTCAAGAACTGCCAAGCCTGGCAGGGTTTTGCCCTCGAGATACTCCAGGCTCGCCCCGCCCCCGGTCGAGATATGACCGAACTGGTCATCCTGGAAACCAAGGTCACGGATCACCGCGGCGGAGTCGCCACCGCCGACCACCGTCAAACCGTCCACTTCGGTGAGCGCCTGCGCTACCGCCTTGGTTCCGGCAGCGAAGCTTTCCCACTCCGCGACACCCATCGGTCCGTTCCAGAAGACTGTCTTGGCATGCCTGATCACTCCGGCGAACACCCGGGCCGAGTCGGGGCCGATGTCCAGTCCGATCTGGTCAGCTGGAATGGCATTTGCAGGCACCACGGTGGGCTGGGCGTCTGCAGCCGCCTCGGGTGCCACCACGATGTCGGAGGGCAGTACGATCTGCTTGCCGCCCGACGCCGCGTCGTTGAAGTACTTGCGCACTGCCTCGATCTGGTCCTTCTCGAGCAGGCTCTTGCCTACCTCATAACCCTCTGAAGCGAGGAAGGTGAAGGCCATGCCGCCGCCGATCACCAAGGTGTCCGCGATCTTGATCAGGTTGGCGATCACCGCCAACTTGTCGGAGACTTTCGCCCCACCGAGCACCACGACGTACGGGCGCTGGGGCGCTTCGCTGAGCCGTCCGAGCACCTCAACCTCGGCTTTCACCAACTCCCCGGCGGCACTTGGCAATCGCTGGGCGACGTCGTACACCGACGCCTGCTTGCGATGCACGACACCGAAACCATCCGAGACGAATACATCACCAAAGGCGGCGTAGCGGTCGGCTAGCGCGCCGCGTTCGGCGTCGTCCTTAGACTCCTCCCCTGGTTCGTAGCGGACGTTTTCCAGCATTCCCACGTCACCATTGCTGAGGCTCTCGACGACGCTACGCGCGGACTCCCCCACTACATCCTTGGCCAACTGGACCTCGGTGGCCAGCAGCTCGGATAGCCGCTTGGCAGCGGGAGCCAACGAGTACTTCGGGTTCACTTGACCCTTGGGACGGCCTAGATGTGCGAGGACGATGATCTTTGCGCCCTGATCTCTGAGCTCGTTCAATGTCGGTAGCGAGGCGCGTATCCGTCCGTCGTCGGTGATCGTCTCCCCGTCCAGCGGCACATTGAGGTCGCAGCGGATCAGCACCCGCTTGCCGGTGAGGTCACCAAGATCAGAAACTGACTTCACGCTTGATCCTTTCCCGAGCAAGATCGGCGAGTGGATGCGGAGGAGGAAAGCTTTGCATGGGCTTCCGACGGTCTGCGCACGTTGCAACCCATGCGGGCCGTCGGTTTCCTACCTGCACGTAGGAAACCGACCAGTCCGATGATGTGATCTACAGGGACTCGCCCACCAAGCCAACCAGGTCGACAAGGCGGTTGGAGTATCCCCACTCGTTGTCGTACCAGCCGACGACCTTGACCTGATTGCCGATCACCTTGGTGAGCGGCGAGTCGAAGATGCATGAGCTCGGATCGGTCACGATGTCGGTGGAAACGATCGGCGCGGTGCTGTACTTCAGGTATCCCTTCAGCGGCCCGTCCGCAGCCGCCTGCATGATGCCATTGATCTCCTCGACCGACGTCTCTCGCGAGGCCTCGATGGACAGGTCGGTGGCAGAGCCAGTCGGAACCGGCACCCGCAAGGCGTAACCGTCCAGCTTGCCCTTCAGCTGGGGGAGCACCAGGCCAATCGCCTTGGCCGCGCCCGTCGAGGTTGGCACGATGTTGAGTGCGGCGGCGCGAGCCCGACGCAGATCCTTGTGAGGCCCATCCTGCAGGTTCTGGTCCTGGGTGTACGCGTGGATGGTCGTCATCAGGCCTTTGACGATGCCCACACCATCATCGAGCGCCTTGGCCATAGGCGCCAGGCAGTTCGTGGTGCACGAAGCGTTGGAAATGATGTTGTGCTTCGCCGAGTCGTAATCACCATCGTTGACTCCCATCACGACGGTCCAGTCCTCGTTCTTGGCCGGCGCGGAGATGATCACCTTCTTGGCTCCTGCATCGAGGTGCGCCTTGGCCTTGGTGGCGTCGGTGAAGAAACCGGTGGACTCGATGACGACGTCTGCACCGATTTCCCCCCACGGGAGTGCGGCGGGGTCCCGCTCGGCGTAGGACTTGACGACTTTGTCGCCTACCTTGATCCCACCCTCGACAACCTCAACCGGCAGGTCGAGCCGCCCCAGGATTGAGTCGTACTTCAGCAAGTGCGCCTGGGTGTCGTCATCGAACAGGTCGTTGAAGGCGACGACCTCGATATCGGCACTTGAAGCAAGCAGTGCGCGGTAGAAGTTTCGGCCGATGCGGCCGAAGCCGTTGATACCAACACGGACGGTCATAACGAACTCCTTCGGCTGTCAGGCCCACGGCAACAGGACCAATGACCACCTTAACGAACTTCGATGGCGTGCTGCACACCCGGTTTGCTGACAGTCTGCGATCCAGATGACGGCTACTCCTCGTCGAGCATCTCCGCGCTCAGGCTGGCCTCGGTGTTGGGTATGCCGAGCTCAGCGGCACGCTTGTCGGCTGTAGCGAGCAGCCGCCGGATCCTTCCCGCGACGGCATCCTTGGTCAGCGGAGGTTCGTGCATCTGGCCCAGCTCCTCCAGACTGGCCTGCTTGTTCTCGATGCGCAGTAGGCCGGCGGCCCTGAGATGGTCAGGTACATCGTCACCGAGGATCTCCAGTGCCCGCTCGACTCGCGCGCCGGCGGCCACGGCGGCTCGCGCAGAGCGTCGCAAATGGGCGTCATCGAAGTTCGCCAACCGGTTCGCCGAAGCCCGCACCTCGCGACGCATCCGCCGCTCTTCCCAGACCAGCAGCGACTCGTGAGCCCCGATCCGAGTCAGCAGTGCTGCGATGGCGTCGCCATCGCGGACCACCACCCGGTCGATGTTGCGCACCTCGCGAGCTTTGGCAGGGATACCCAGCCTGCGGGCGGCGCCGACTAAGGCAAGTGCAGCCTCCGGCCCAGGGCAGGTCACTTCCAGCGCCATGGAGCGGCCGGGCTCGGTCAGCGAGCCGTGTGCCAGGAATGCGCCTC
>JAICEV010000064.1 GCA_025923975.1 Propionibacteriaceae bacterium | reverse complement strand
TCAAGGGCAGGTTGCTCACGTGTTACTCACCCGTTCGCCACTCGTGTACCCCCGAAGGGGCCTTACCGTTCGACTTGCATGTGTTAAGCACGCCGCCAGCGTTCGTCCTGAGCCAGGATCAAACTCTCCGTTGAAATCTATACAAAATCCGACGCCGCTTTGCGAACGTCGGTTTGTGTGTCTCAACTAGTTCGATCGCTGATCAAAAGACCCAATGCTGGATCTATCTGTCAATCAATCAAAGGAACCGAACTCGGAACTGGCGTCGCCAGCCCGAGTACGGGGTTTTAGTGCATTATTTGGCATTGACTTTTAGCACGCTGTTGAGTTCTCAAGTTTCGGGTGCACACCGCGCCGGAATCCTTATCAGCCCGGCTTGGGGCAACTCGACTACATTAGGAGGGCGGTCAACCCGAGTCAAATCGGGGTGTCGCTCTCCCAAGCCGAAACGAACCCGGCCGGGTAAGCCTTGGAGGCGCCCGGTGGAGTCGTAGCGGTTGGTTTCCTGCGAGTCGGCCGCCGTAGCTAGCTGCTGCTGCGTCCCGCACCTCGCGAAGGCCTAGGCGAGTTTACTCCCCCAAGGCCGGCTGGTCAACGGTAGCTGAGCTGCGAGGTCAGGTGCGCCGGATACTCACAGCGCCCACTGTTCGCTTGCCACGGCGGACGATTACGTAACGCCCATGCAGTAGGTCATATTCCGCGAGCCGGGCATCTGGATCGGTGACGCGATGGTTGTTGACGTACGCCCCACCCTCGGTGATCGCGCGCCTTGCTGCGGACTTGCTGGAAACAACGCCACCGGCGGCCAGCACCTCCGCCACCGTGGGCAGATCGCCGTTGGCTTCCAGCTGGGTACCGCCAATCTCGGCCGCGACATCATCCAGCACCGACTCCGGGAGTTCCCTGAGATCCGACCGGCCGAAGACAGCGTCCGCGGCGCGGATTGCAGCATCCCGTTCCACAGCCCCGTGGACTAGGGCCGTCACATCGTCGGCGAGAGCACGTTGGGCGGCGCGGAGCTGTGGCGATTCCCGCGTCTGGCGTTCCAGCTCATCGATTTCGGGCCGGTTCCGCTCGCTGAACACCTTGAGGTATTCGATGACTTTCTCGTCCTCCACATTCAGAAAGTACTGATGCAGCGCGTACGGGGAGGTCATCCCAGGGTCCAGCCAGACAGTCCCCGTCTCGGTCTTGCCGAACTTGGTCCCGTCGGCCTTGGTCAGCAACGGCGTGGCGAATGCGTGCACCCGCTGGCGCTCGACGCGCCGAATCAGCTCGACACCCGCAGTGATATTGCCCCATTGATCGCTGCCTCCGAATTGCAGAGTGCAGCCGTAGGCCCGGTGGAGCTGCAGGTAGTCCAGCGCCTGCAACAACACATAGGAGAACTCGGTATAGGAAATGCCTCCCTCTAGGCGCTGCCGGACAACATCTCGGCTCAGCATCCGGTTGACCGGGAAGTGTTTACCGATGTCTCGCAGGAAGTCGAGCACCGGCATGGGCCCGGTCCAGTCAAGGTTGTTGACGACTCGGGCGGGATTTTGACCAGAGAAGTCGACAAACTTCTCGACCTGTCGCCGGATACTTTCCACCCAACCGGCAACCGTTTCCTTGGGGTTTAGGATGCGCTCGCTGGTCTCCTTGGGATCACCGATCAATCCCGTCGACCCGCCGACCAATATCAAAGGGTGATGGCCGGCGCGCTGTAGGGCCCGCGCCACCATGAGCTGGACGAGATTGCCGAAGTGCAAGCTTGGCGCTGTCGGGTCGAAGCCCACATAGAAGGTGACCGGGCCAGCGGCGAGGTGGCTGACAAGAGCCTGCTCGTCTGTGGACTCCACAAGCAGGCCACGCCACTTCAGTTCGTCAAGCACCGCGTTCACGGGGCACCACAGTAGCGCCGGTGCCTAGCTGATCGCCTCGACCATCGGCGTCGACCGCGCAAGGCGCTGATCAGTCGTGATCAGTCGCACGCCCAGCTGCCGGGCGAGCTCGACATAGAGGCCGTCGACCAGGCGCAACTCGTTACGCAAGGTCCACGCGCCGAGCAGCAGAGGCGACACCGCGTGCCGTTCGATGGGCAACTTCGAAAGCGCAAGAAGACCGTCGGCCGCCTCGACACCGTCGAGCCTCCCTGCTCGCTCTAGCCGTCCCAGTGCGGAGAGCACCTCGGCATCAAGGTGTGCGGGAGCATGCCACGCTGATCCACGCAGGCGGTCACCGACGGCTCGTGCCAGGGAAGACCGGGCGAGGAGATCGACCATTACAGACGCGTCGACCACGAGTGACTCAGTTTCGGGCACCGAAGTCCTCCCGGGCCGCGTCCAGCGCCTCCATTGCCTCGTCGTGACTGACCGATGTAGGACCAAGAGCCAACACTCGCTCCAGCCATCTGCTCGCCAACGATGATCCCGTTCATCTCGTGATCGAAGGTGAAGCCAGCGAACTGGGAATCACCGCTCGTCCTCGCGCGTGCATCGCGCCGCAGAAAATGATCAATTAGGTACTGCAGCCAAGCCGGACCCGCATAGAACTTCTCGTGCCCGTTCCAAACCAGGCAACAGCCGTGCGGGCACGGCACCCACTGGCACCAGTGGCCGGGCTGCTCATCGGCAATCTGGTTGTAAAGCTCGACCTCTCGCTCACCGTTCCCCGTGTCCGGGTCCTCGGGGATTACGGCGTAAGGGCCTCCGGGCCGATAGCTCCGGCGGCTGCGCGCGAAGGCTTGCAGATAGTCGTACTCGGCCTGGTTTAGGCTGGGCACGATCTCGACATGACCGAGGTAGTCGGTATTTACTCCCATGACGCTCTCTCTCGACGGTTTGGAGAGAGGATGCTGCCGAGGAGCTGCGCTGAGCCGCCCAGTCGCACATCTGTGGATAGCGCTTTGCACGAGCCATCGGCTGTGGACAGCCGGCATGCTGGCAGTCGGTTAAGACGTGTCAAGCCATGCGTCGACTGACGTCATGGCATCTCTAACCTCATCGAGTTGTTCTCGCACACATACCAGCGCCGTGCCGCCCCGACCAGTTCGGCTGTTGATGGACCCCAACACACTCAGCACCGATCGGACGTCTGAGGTGAGGTAGGGCGAGATCTCTGCCAAGTCGTCGGTGCTGAGATCGTCGAGCTCAATCCCGTCGGCCTCGCAGCGACGTACGCAGGCGCCCGCGATCTCATGTGCCTCCGCAAACGGCACTCGCTGCCGTACCAGCCAGTCGGCGATGTCGGTGGCCAGCGAGAAGCCCATCGGCGCAAGGCGCTGCAGCCGGTCATGATCGAAGGACAGCGTCGAAATCATTCCGGCGACCGCCGGCAATACGACCAGTAGCTGGTCGATGGAGTCGAAGATCGGCTCCTTGTCCTCCTGCAAATCGCGGTTGTACGCCAGGGGCAGACCCTTCAGAGTCGCCAGCAGTCCGCTCAGGTTGCCGATCAAGCGTCCCGCCTTGCCTCGAGTGAGCTCGGCGACGTCGGGGTTCTTCTTCTGCGGCATGATGCTCGATCCGGTCGACCATTCATCGGCGAGGGTGGCGAATCCGAACTCATGGGTCACCCAGATGATCACGTCCTCACTGAGGCGGGAGAGATCGACAGCGATCTGAGCACAGATATATGCCGCCTCAGCCACAAGATCACGTGACGATGTGCCGTCAATCGAATTGGCCACGCTGGCGTCGAACCCCAGCTCAATTGCGACAGCCTCGGGATCCAGGCCGAGCGAGGTTCCCGCCAATGCCGCCGATCCGTACGGACTGACCGCGAGCCGGCGATCAAGATCACGGATGCGATCGCAGTCTCGCATCAGCGGCCAGGCGTGGGCGAGCAGGTGATGGGAGAGCAGCACCGGTTGCGCATGTTGCAGATGAGTCCGACCCGGCATAGCAACACCCAGGTGATCACGGCCCTGTTTCTGCAGTGCGCCAACCACACCTAGGAGTCCGCTGACCACTGCCCGCAGGGCGGCGCGCAGGTACATCCTGATCAAAGTCGCGATCTGGTCGTTGCGAGACCGGCCGGCCCGCAAGCGACCGCCGAGCTCACTACCGACCAGTTCCACCAGGCGCCGCTCAAGCGCACCATGCACGTCCTCATCGGTCTTGGCAGGCTGGAATGATCCAGAAGCGACCTCCGACCCCAGTGCGTTAAGGCCGTCAATCATCGCGTCCAGCTCATCCTCGGTGAGCAATCCAGCCTGATGCAGCGCGTTGGCGTGCGCACGCGAACCTGCCAGGTCGTAGGGCGCGAGCCTCCAGTCGAAGTGCGTGGAGCGGCTCAGTGTCGCCATGGCCTCGGCTGGGCTGCCTTCAAACCTGCCTCCCCACAGCCGTCCCCGGTGATCTTGTGCCGGAGGGCTTGGTGGAGTAATCAAGACAGGCTGGCGTCCCGGCGCGCCGCCAGCTTGCTCGACATGCCGTAGATCTCGATGAAGCCGCGGGACTGCGACTGATCGAATCTGTCACCTTCGTCATAAGTAGCAAGGTTGAAGTCATACAGGCTGGTCTCGCTACGACGTCCGGTAACAGTGGCCTTTCCGGCGTGCAAAGTCATGCGAATCTCACCACTAACCGGCTGCTGGGCCTCGTCGATGAAGGTGTCCAACGCCCGCTTGAGCGGTGAATACCACTGCCCGTCGTAGACCAGCTCACTCCAGCGCTGGTCGATGCCGCGCTTGTAGCGGGCGAGCTCCCGCTCGACCGTAACGTTTTCCAGCTCCATATGAGCAGTGATCAAGGTGATCGCGCCAGGCGCTTCGTACACTTCCCGGCTCTTGATGCCGACGAGCCGGTCCTCCACCATGTCCAGCCGACCCACACCGTGCGCACCGGCACGTTCGTTGAGAATCTGAATGGCCTGCAACATGGAGACCTTCTCGTTGTCGATCGCAATCGGGTTGCCGGCCTCGAACGTGATGGTGACCTCGTCGGGCTCACGGGGAGCGGCAGGATCCGCTGTGTAGGCGTAGACGTCCTCGATCGGTCCATTCCAGATGTCCTCGAGGAAGCCAGTCTCGACGGCACGGCCCCAGACGTTCTGGTCGATCGAGTACGGCGAGGATTTGCTCTGCTGGATGGGCAGCCCTTTGTCCTCGGCGTACCCGATCGCCTTCTCCCGCGTCCACGCATAGTCGCGAACCGGAGCGATCACTGACAGCTCCGGCGCGAGATTGGCTATGCCGACCTCGAATCGCACTTGGTCATTTCCCTTCCCAGTGCAACCATGCGAGACCACCGTTGCCCTGTGGACCCTGGCCGCCTCGGCAAGATGCCGCACAATCAAGGGCCGGGACAGCGCGCTGACCAGCGGATAGCGATCCATGTAGAGCGCGTTCGCGCGCAGCGCCGGCCGGCAGAAGTCCTCTGCGAACTCGTCCTTGGCATCGACCACGACCGCCTCGACGGCTCCACAATCCAAGGCGCGCTGGCGGATGACCTCCATATCCTCCCCGCCTTGGCCGACGTCGACCGCCACGGCCACCACTTCTTGGCCGGTTGCCTCGGCCAGCCAGCCGATGCACACGCTGGTGTCAAGGCCGCCGGAGTACGCCAGGACAATCCGATCACTCATTTGACTTCGTCCTTCTCATTGTGGTTGGGATGGAGGGCTGCTGAGCCACCGACCGGTTTGCCGGTCCGGCTCATGATCAAGAACTGTTGGGCGATGGAGCTGCCGCCGCTTGGGCTTCGGGTGATCAACAGGACAGTGTCGTCGCCAGCGATGGTGCCGAGGATGGACTCCCAGCCCACTCGATCAACGGCGGAGGCGAAGTACTGCGCTGCGCCAGGCGGCGTACGAAGCACAACAAGGTTCGCCGATGCCTCTGCCGACACCAAGACCTCCCCGCACAACCTCGCCAGCCGCGCCTCGAAGCTGGCAAATTCGCCAACGTGCGGGGTCCGGTCGCCACCCTCGCCAGGCACCGCATAGACCAGGTGACCACCCGAGCTGCGTACCCGTAGCGCGCCTATCTCAACAAGATCGCGGGACAGCGTGCCTTGGGTTACCTGAACTCCGTCGTCGGCCAACAGCTCGGCCAGCTCGCTTTGTGATCGCACCTCTCGCTGCTCCAGCAAGGTGATGATCTTGGCGTGGCGAGCAGCTTTGGTAAGAGGTGCGCGGGCGTAGGTGGACATCTGCTACACCGCCCTGGCTTGCTCATCCAGAAAGGCCAGAAGAGCCTTCTGCACGTGTCTGCGGTTCTCGGCCTCATCCCAGACCGCCGATTGCGGTCCGTCGATCACCGCAGCATCGATCTCCTTGCCCCGATAGGCAGGCAGGCAATGCAGCACAATTGCCTCTTTGTCGGCGAAAGCCAGCAGGGCCGTGGTCAGCGCATACGGCACGAAGATCGCCTCCCGGTCACGCCGGGAACTCTCATGACCCATCGAGATCCAGGTGTCAGTGGCGACCACGTCCGCGTCGGCAACCGCTTCGTTGGCCTCCTGGTGGACCTGCACGCTGCCTCCGGATCTGGTCGCCAGCTGCCGCGCTCGGACGACGACCTCGGGATCCGGCTGGAATTCAAGTGGCGCACCGATTCGGACATGCATTCCCGCCAAGCTGCCGCCCAGCAGGTAGGAATGTGCCATGTTGTTGGCGCCGTCCCCGACATAAGCCATCGTCAATCCGGCTAGCCGTTGCTTGCGCTCTCGAATGGTCTGCAGATCCGCGAGTACTTGACAGGGGTGATACTGATCCGTCAGCCCGTTGATCACCGGGACACCAGCATGGTCTGCCATCTCCTGCAGGCGCTCCTGCCCTGAGGTGCGCCAGATGATCGCAGCCACGTGGCGCCCGAGCACACGTGCAGTGTCGCTGATCGCCTCACCGCGACCGAGCTGTGAAAGGCTCGCGTCCATGATCATCGGATGACCACCAAGCTCAGCAATGCCAGTCTCGAAGGAGATTCTGGTCCGCGTCGAGGCCTTGTCGAAGAGCACCGCAACCGTCCGCGGTCCAGCGAAGGGACGCAGCCGGTATGGCTGTGCCTTGAGCGTGTCGGCCATATCCAAGATCGCGAGCTGCTCTGCTGCGCTGAGATCGTCGTCGATCAGGAAGTGTCTCATTGCGTCGCCTCCGCCACCTGGTCGAGGAGGGACGGCAGCACACCGATGAAACTATCGAGCTCGGCGCTGCTGATGATCAGCGGCGGCGCCAGCCGCAGTAGATCGGGGCGCGGGGCGTTGATGACAAAGCCGGCTGCCAGTGCAGTGTCCACCACCGCCGCCGCGATGGGATCGGCCAGCAGCACGGCCTGCAGCAGGCCTCGACCGCGTACGCCGGTGATCAGCCGATGCCCTAACCCGTTGATCGCTGTCGCAAGATGATCAGCGAGCGCCGTGGCGTGATCAAGGAGACCATCGCGCTCGATGACTGCGATCACCGCCAGCCCCGCGATGGCGGCAACTGCATTGCCGCCGAAGGTACTCCCATGGCTGCCCGGGCCCAGCAGTCGTGAGGTCGGTCCGGTCGCCATGCAGGCTCCGATCGGAAACCCGTTGCCCAGACCTTTGGCGACGGTGACGATGTCGGCCGTGATGCCCTCGTCGACGTGGACAAGCCAGCTGCCGCAGCGACCCATGCCCGTCTGTACCTCATCCATCCACAGCAAGGCGCCATGCTGATCGCAGATCTCCCGAGCCTTCGCGAGATAGCCCTCCGGCGGCACCACTACACCGTTCTCTCCCTGGATCGGCTCCAGCACGACTGCCGCAACCGTCGGATCAACCGCGGAAGCCAGTGCTGCCGCGTCGCCGTATGGTACGAAGATCACCTCGCCAGGCAGCGGCTCGAACGGTATCCGGTATTTCTCGTTGTGAGTCAGCGCGAGCGCGCCCATGGAACGTCCGTGAAAAGCACCCTGGGTTGAGATGATCTTGCTACGCCCGGTCATCCGGGTGATCTTGAATGCTGCCTCGTTGGCTTCGGTCCCGGAGTTGGTGAAGAAGACGCGCGCCTCACTGCCACCGGTCATGCGGCTCAACCGTTCGGCAAGAGCGACCTGCGGCGGCGTGGCAAAGAAGTTCGAGACGTGGCCCAGAGTTGCAATCTGGCCGGTTACCGCGGACAGCACCGTGGGATGGGCATGGCCCAGTGCATTGACCGCCAGACCGGAAAGTAGGTCGAGATATCGCCGCCCTTCGGCATCCCAGAGGTAGCAGCCCTCACCGCGGACGAACACCCGCTTCGGTGTCCCGAAGGTGTTCATCACAGACTCGGTGTAGGCGTCCAGCACAGCAGTGGAGGATGTCGGCCCGGATAGGTGGCGGCTCACGATCATTGGATCGGCCGTCATTGCCGCACTCCTTCGGGAGGCGCGAGGGGTGCTGGGCCGAACTCACCATTGGCGAATTCGCGTGGCGGAATGCCCTCGTCGCGGGAGAACACCCGGCTGCCGAGGCGAATCAATCCGTCCTGGGTGACCATCGTGCCGATGCCGACATTGGTGAAGATCTCGAGCAGCAGCGCATGTGGAACCCGCCCATCGACTACCGTGGCTCGCGTCAGGCCACCCTCGACAGCACGCAAACAGGCCTCCATTTTCGGCACCATGCCCGCTTCCAGATTGGGCATCAGCTGTCGGAGCTCCGTTGCCGACAGCTCGGTGATCACCTCGTTGCTGTTGGGCCAGTCGCGGTAGAGCCCTTCCACATCGGTCAGTACGACCAGCCGCTCTGCTTTGAGCGCTACGGCCAGCGCAGCGGCGGCAGTATCGGCATTGACGTTGTGCACCACGCCGTACAGGTCTGGTGCGATGCTGGCCACCACCGGTACGCTGCCCGAGCTGATCAGACCTTCGACGGCTTCGGTACGCACCGAGATCACATCGCCAACCAGGCCAAGATCGACTTCGGCACCATCCACCACGGTGCCACGTCGCTCGGCGACGAACAGTCCACCGTCCTCCCCAGACAGCCCGACCGCTACGGTGCTGTGGGTATTGATCATCCCCACCAGATCCCTTCCGACCTGTCCGACCAGCACCATGCGTACTACTTCCATGGCTTCCGGGCTTGTGACACGAAACCCGCCGCGGAATTCCGAGGCGATGCCGAGCCTGGAGAGCATCGAGGAGATCTGCGGCCCACCTCCGTGGACCACAACCGGATGGACGCCGCACCGCTTCATGAACACAATGTCCTGAGCGAATGCTCGCTTGAGATCATCGTCGATCATGGCGTTCCCGCCGTACTTGATCACGACGATCTTGCCCGCATAGGTCTCCAGCCAGGGCAGCGTTTCGGTGAGGATCGACGCCTTCTCCACTAGCGAGAGCGGCCGGGTTTCAGATTGCTGCGACTGCGGTTGGGAGTTCATGTCGGGTACTCCGCGTTCTCTTTGACGTAGTCGTAGGTGAGGTCGTTGGTCCAGATAGTGGCGGAGTGTCGGCCGTTGCGTAGATCAACCTCGACGTGCACATCATGCTCGCTCAGGTCGACCAATTCCCGCGGATCGCCGATGGCACCGTCTCGGCAGACCTGTACGCCGTTGAATGCGACATCGATGCGATCAGGCTCAAAGTCAGCTCCGGTGGTTCCAACGGCAGCGAGCACGCGTCCCCAATTGGGATCCTGGCCGAAGACTGCGCACTTGAAGAGGTTGCTGCGCGCGATTGCTCGACCGACCTGCACCGCGTCTTCCTCCGACGCCGCCTGACGCACTTCGATGACGATGGTGTGCGCCGCACCCTCGGCGTCAGCGAGCAACTGCTGAGCAAGATCATGACAGATCTCGCTGAGCGCAGCCTCGAAGTCCACAGCTGTCGGCCGGATCCCCGAAGCGCCGCTGCTCATCAAGATCACCGCGTCGTTGGTCGACATGCAGCCGTCGCTATCGATCCGATCAAAGCTGCGATTGCAGGCACTCGTAAGCTGATCATGAAGCAGGTCCTGATCGACGACGGCGTCGGTCGTCAGTACCACCAGCATGGTGGCCAGACCTGGTGCCAGCATGCCTGCGCCCTTGGCCATGCCGCCGATCGACCAGCCCTCGTCTACCAGGCTCGCCTGCTTTGGCACCGAGTCTGTTGTCATGATCGCCTCGGCGGCCGCCGGCCCACCGTCGTGGCTCAGCAGTGGAACCAGATTGTTGACTCCGGCCGTGATCTTGTCCATCGGCAGCCGCACCCCAATGAGGCCGGTGGAGCAAACGGCGACATCGATAGCGCCTATGCCTGAGTCCTGCGCCAGCCCATCTGACCCGTGAGCATGTCGAAGGGCGCCAGCGACGAACTCAGCGGTGCGATGCGTATCAGCAAAGCCTTCGGTCCCGGTGCAGGCGTTCGCTCCCCCGGAGTTCAAGATCACCGCTCGCAACCGGCCGTCGCTCAGCACTTGCTGTGACCACATTACGGGCGCCGCCTTGACCCGATTGCTGGTGAAGACACCCGCGGCCGCGTAGTCCGGTCCGGTGTTGAGCACCAGCGCCAGGTCCCTTCCACCGCTGCTCTTCAGGCCCGCCGCCAACCCGGAGGCAAGGAAGCCCCCGGCTGTGGTGACGCTCATGGCGCCACACCTACTGTCGAGAGACCTGTGGTCTCCGGCAAGCCAAGTGCCAGATTCATGCATTGCACCGCGGCCCCGGCTGTGCCCTTGGTGAGGTTGTCCAAGACGGCAACCGCCACCAACCGGCCCGCGGCGTGATCAACGGTGACCTGGACGTGTACGGCGTTCGATCCGAGCACTGACTTGGTCTGGGGCCACTGGCCCTCAGGCAGCAGATGTACGAAAGGTTCATCAGCGTACGCCTCGGCGTAGGCGGCGTAGGTCTGCTCGTAGGAGATTCCGAACTCGGCCAGCGGAGCCGTGCACGTTGCCAAAATCCCACGAGACATCGGCACCAACACGGGTGTAAATGACACCGACGGCTGGGCAGCACCGCAGGCCGCGAAGTTCTGCAGCAGCTCAGGCGTGTGGCGATGCACGCCGCCCACTGCGTAGGCGCTTGCCGACCCCATCAGCTCGGCGCCGAGCAGATGCGGCTTGAGGGACCGGCCGGCACCTGATGGACCGCTGGCAGCAACGATGACGACATCCTGAGCTGTCGTCAGGCCGTGCGTGATCGCCGGCAGCAGCGCGAGGGTTGCTGTGGTCGGATAGCACCCGGGAACGGCGATTGCTCGGGCGCCTGCCAACTTGTCACGCTGGCCGGGCAGCTCAGGCAATCCATATGGCCAGGTGCCGGCATGAGCCGACTGGTAGAACTTCTGCCACGCGTCAGCTTCGGAGAGTCGAAAGTCGGCGCCGGAGTCGATCACCACGGTGTCGGGATGCAGTTGGGCAGCAACCTCGCCAGAAGCGCCGTGCGGCAGCGCGAGGAAGACCACGTCATGATCAGCGAGTACCTCCGGCAAGGTCTCCGCCACAAGCCGATCACTGAGTGGGATCAGTTGCGGGTGGTGCTGGCCTAGATGTGTTCCCGCGCTGGCGCTCGCCGTGACCGCGCCGACCTCCACGTGGGGATGGCCCAGCAGCAGCCGAAGCAGCTCTCCGCCTGCATAACCCGTGGCGCCGGCCACAGCGGCACGTACAGTCACTCGCATGACTATGCCATATATGACAAAGTCATGCACAACTTGTCTCAAGCTTCGGAGGCGTCGGCGGCGCGGCTGGGTAAATGAACTCCTTGCACGTGAGGTTAGGAGTCGTCACACCTAGTCGCGCAGCCGGAACGCCAACCTCGTTTGCCACTCATTCATGTCAGGCACCTCATCGGGGTCGCTGAGGTACTCCTCGAGCCGACATCCCCACGTATTGCCATCCGAGTCCCACTCCAAGCCACGTCCGGCGGCCCATTGCAGCAGGTCACGCGTCGCGGTCACCAAAGTGTCCGGATGCCCGGTGTGCAGCACCGTGGCGTAACGACCGGCAGGCAGCACCCCATCGCGAATCTTCCCGTTGCCCTCGACCGGAGTTGAGACCGGAACCCCGGTTTCGAGTTCCAGCTTTGTTTCCATATCGACGACGACGTATCTCCAGAACGGCGGGCCCGCTGGAGCGATGCCCCGCGCCGTGAGCCAGTCAAAAACCTCGCCCATCAACGGTGGGACTACTGTGCCCAGTTCATTCATCCGCACGCTCACCGGGATCGCGACGTACGGCTGCTCCGTCCTGGTTTCGATAGTCGGACTTTCAGCCATGAACAAACTCCTTTTCCGTAGGACCCAGGCCTCATCGGTGCTTGGACCTCAATGGGACTTCGAAGTCATCGGGTGGCCTACACCGTGCGCTGGACGGCTCCCGTTCGCT